>NZ_JABWRA010000010.1:0-143910 GCF_014268705.1 Pseudomonas sp. SWRI179
AATGAAGCGGATGGCATTCTTTCTGATACACCCCGGTGACTGGCTTTGGGGCCGCTTCGCAGCCCAGCGGGAGCAAGCTCCCTCGCCACAACAGCGCTCGATCACCGTCGACTAAAAATCTTACAACTACTTGGGAAATCACCCGCAACAGCGAGCCTTGCCCAAGCCAATCCGCAATGCCTATAGTTTGTCCCGTCGTCCACATGGCGACTCGGGTTTGGCGACTCGATACACCACGGCCTGAAGTCCTAATTTTATTAATCAATAAAGGCTCTAGCCATGAACCGATACATGCCCCTCACCGGCGTCGACTGCTCCCCCGCCGCCTTGCTCATCGACACCCAAGCCCCCCTCGACGTCCTCCACGAAACCGCCGCCTACCGCATCCGCGCCGTCACCCAATTGTTGGAAAACATCGCCTTTCGCGAAGAACTCAGCTCCGACGCCGTCGTCCTCCACGACTTCGCCCTGCTCCTGGCGATTCCGTTGCGCGATGGCTGCGACGTGCTGGACGTGATCGGCCGCCGCTTGCAGGCACACGCCATGGCCTGACCGCTGCGGCAGTCATTCGACTATCAAGGCGCAAGCCGTTATTTCCTCTCGGTATTGCCTACTGTCAACCTTGACAGTAGGCAGCCCACTTATACGGGCTCTAAGCTCAGCCGTGACAACGACAAACAAGGCTCTGGGCAACCCACAATCCCTGTGCCTTTCTTCATTCGGGCAAGCAGGAAGAATAAAAATGAGCGACCGAATCAAAGGAACCGTGAAGTGGTTTAACGATGCAAAGGGCTATGGCTTCATCACGTGCGGCAAAGGAGGCGAGGAATTGTTCGTTCATTACTCGGCCATCGCCGGCGAGGGTTATAAAACATTAAAGCAGAAGCAAACGGTCTTCTTTGAAATCGAAAAGGGCGACAAAGGCATGCAGGCCACGAGAGTGACGCCGGAATAAAGACCCTTCCATTCAGGAAACGACCCCATGTCGGCGAACCGCAAAACGCTGCTCTGCCGTTACCACTACGACCCACTGGATCGCCTTGCCGACTGCACACCCTCGGCCCAGGCGCGCACCCAGCGCTTCTACCTGAAAGAACGCCTGACCAGCGAGATCCAAGGCTCGGTACAGCGCTCGATTTTCCAGCAGGCCGACCAACTCCTGGCGCAACAACAGCGCCAGGACGACGCCGTCGAAACCACCTTGCTTGCCACCGACCTGCAACGCTCGGTATTGCATGCGCTCGATGCCACCCGGCCTCATCCCCTCGCCTATACACCCTACGGCCATCGCCCTGCGGAAAACGGCTTACTCAGCCTGCTCGGCTTCAACGGCGAACGGCCGGACCCGGTGACGGGACATTATTTGCTGGGTAATGGGTATCGGGCGTTCAATCCGGGGTTGATGCGGTTTAACAGCCCGGACAGTTTGAGTCCATTTGGAAAGGGTGGGTTGAATGCGTATGGATACTGCGTTGGGGACCCGGTGAATCGAAGCGATCCGACGGGACATTTACCTAACTTTTTAATGCCTGTATTAAGACACCTGAAAATCATAGGAAGACCGACCCTAGACGTTCATGGCATATCACTTCCTGCATCGACCGACATAAAAAACATAGATATATTCAAATCTCCTACAAAGGAATTTCTAATATCACCTATAGGCCCGGAACATGAAATTTCATACATCTCCAGCTTCGAACTCAAACTATGGACAGATAGCAACGACATAATCAAAGCCGAAAAATTTTTAGCTCGACAACTAAAAAATTCCAACAAACCCACATCCAAAATAGAAGATTTTCACAAAAACATTCAAAAAACACTAAAATCTAGAGCGGTTCACAAAGCCAATCTGCACATGTATGAAACGGAAATCAAGCAGATGACTGACGACACCTTCAAACCAACATCATTCTATCTTACCTATCTTGGCGGCCCTCCCACTTACGAGTGGGCAAAGCAGCACTCACAACAAATACGCAATCAAATTTAAACTTTATCTTACCAAGCAAAATGGAATCGTTTTTTTATTAGTTGCTACGTTACCACTGCCCCTCTAAAAAGGGCGACATTACCGTCGCCCTTTTTCCGTCTTGCCCTTTGCCGCTTACGCCGCACTGAACAACTTATGCGGATCAATCACAAACTTCTTCGGCACGCCCGCATCGAACTCCCCGTAACCCTTCGGCGCGTCATCCAGGCTGATCACCTGCACGCCAATGATTTCAGCAATGTTGATACGGTCACACGTGATCGCCTGCATCAGTTGGCAGTACCCCCGGGTCGTGGCCAGCCTGGGCAATCAAACCTAACACTTCTGCTAGCTAGACAACCGCCCTTCCCCCTGAACATGATAGCGCTATCTGTATTTCCCACAGAGCAAAGCCCATGCCCTCCCCTGATGAAACCTTGCTCTGCCGTTACCACTACGATCCACTGGATCGCCTGGCCGACTGCACCCCCTCGGCCCAGGCCCACACCCAGCGCTTCTACCTGAAGGAGCGCCTGACCAGCGAAATCCAAGGCTCGGTACGGCGCTCGATATTCCAGCAGGGCGACCGACTCCTGGCGCAACAACAGCGCCAGGATGGCGGCATCGAAACCACCTTGCTCGCCACCGATCAGCAACGCTCGGTGTTGCACGCGCTCGATGCCACGCAGCGTCCCCCCCTCGCCTACACACCCTACGGTCATCGCCCTGCGGAAAACGGTTTACTCAGCCTGCTCGGCTTCAACGGCGAACGGCCGGACCCGGTGACGGGGCATTATTTGTTGGGTAATGGGTATCGGGCGTTCAATCCGGTGTTGATGCGGTTTAACAGCCCAGACTCGATGAGCCCATTCGGAAGGGGGGGGGTTAACGCTTATGCATATACGCATGGAAACCCAGTTAACACGGTAGATCCTTCTGGCCATTTTGGGCTACCTAAATCAATTAAATTAGCATTGAGGATCAAGAAACCTAAAATAACGATTGATGTCCATGGCGTGCAATACCGCGCCCCTAGCGACAGATTAGATGCAGTCATTTTCACAGCACCCACGAAGAAATATCCAGAGCCAGGGTTCGTTTTGAAACCTGAACAAGACACGCTACCCATTCGCAACCGTTTAGAAGCTCTCACAAAAGAAAGCGAACAGTTAATCAACCTTGAAAAATCAACAGCCCACATGATAGCAGGCACAAAAAAACCAAACCTTGAAATCCCCGTGTACCGCGAATCGCTTTCCAACTTGCAAACCAAAAGACAATACCACGAACAAAACCTAAAAAAGTTCAAGGCAGATCTTGATAACCTGACCAACGAGATCATGGACCCTCCAACTTATGTCGATGCGATAGGGAAAGAAATAGGTAGGCGACGTAGCTTTTAGAACAGCCGCACATCAACCACTGCGCTGAGATGAATAAAAAGGGCGACATCACAGTCGCCCTTTCCCCGTCTAACCCTTTACCACTTACGCCGCACTAAACAACTTATGCGGATCAATCACAAACTTCTTCGGCACACCCGCATCAAACTCGCCGTACCCCTTCGGCGCATCATCCAGGCTGATCACCTGCACGCCAACGATTTCAGCGATGTTGATGCGGTCCCACATGATCGCCTGCATCAGCTGGCGGTTGTACTTCATCACCGGGGTCTGGCCGGTATGGAAGCTGTGGGATTTGGCCCAGCCCAGGCCGAAGCGGATGCTCAGGCTGCCCATTTTCGCAGCTGCATCGACGGCGCCCGGGTCTTCGGTGACGTAGAGGCCGGGAATGCCGATTTTGCCGGCCACGCGGACTACACCCATCAAGGAGTTGAGCACGGTGGCCGGGGCTTCGTGCTTGACGCCGTCATGGCCGTGGCCGCGGGCTTCGAAGCCGACCGCATCGACGGCGCAGTCGACTTCCGGCTCGCCCAGCAGTGCGGCGATCTGTTCGTGCAACGGCGTGTCGGTGGACAGGTCGGCAATTTCGAAACCCTGGGCCTTGGCGTGGGCCAGGCGAACCGGGTTGACGTCGCCGATGATGACCACGGCCGCGCCCAGCAGGCGAGCGGAAGCGGCGGCCGCCAGGCCAACCGGGCCGGCACCGGCGATGTAGACGGTGCTGCCAGGACCAACGCCGGCGGTGACGGCGCCGTGGTAGCCGGTGGGCAGGATGTCGGACAGGCAGGTCAGGTCACGGATTTTCTCCATGGCCTTGTCGCGGTCCGGCAGTTTCAGCAGGTTGAAGTCGGCGTACGGCACCAGCACGTATTCGGCCTGGCCGCCGGTCCAGTCGCCCATGTCCACGTAACCGTAGGCACCGCCGGCACGGGCCGGGTTGACGGTCAGGCACACACCGGTGTGTTGCTCCTTGCAGGAACGGCAGCGCCCGCAAGCCACGTTGAATGGCACCGACACCAGGTCACCGATTTTCAGGTTCTCGACGTCGCTGCCCTTCTCGATCACTTCACCGGTGATTTCGTGACCCAGGACCAGGCCGGTCTGGGCAGTGGTACGGCCGCGGACCATGTGCTGGTCGGAGCCGCAGATGTTGGTGGAGACCACGCGCAGGATGACACCGTGCTCAATCTTCCTGCCGCGCGGGTCCTGCATTTTTGGATAGTCGATTTTCTGTACTTCGACCTTGCCGTTGCCGAGATACACGACACCACGATTACCAGACATGCTTTCACCTCGCTGTTGTTTTTGTGGAACTGCGTTGCCCAGGCAGGCAGCGCGTTGATTGCTCGGGTTGTAGATGCTGTTTTGCGTTGTTAGTGATGGCCTCTTCGCGAGCAAGCCCGCTCCCACATTCGGCTGCATTCCAAAGTTGGAACCCGATCGAATGTGGGAGCGGGCTTGCTCGCGAAGGCGCCCATCAGAGCACCACAGTACGATTGGCGTTCAAGAACACCCTTCGCTCAATGTGATACCCCACCGCCCGGGCCAAGGTCAGCCCTTCGATGTCCCGGCCTTTGGCGATCAGGTCTTCGGGATAGTGGCTGTGATCCACCACTTCCACGCCCTGGGCGATGATCGGGCCTTCGTCCAGGTCGTTGTTGATGTAGTGCGCCGTGGCGCCCACCAGCTTCACGCCTTTGTTGTAGGCCTGGTGGTACGGTTTGGCGCCCTTGAAACCCGGCAACAGCGAGTGATGGATATTGATCGCCTTGCCGTCGAGCTTGCGGCACAGTTCCGGCGACAGCACTTGCATGTAGCGGGCAAGGATCACCAGTTCGGCGCCGGTGTCTTCGATCACCTGCCACACCTGTCGCTCCTGGGCGGGTTTGTCGTTCGGGTCCAGGGGGAAATGGTAGTAGGGAATCTGGTGCCAGTCGGCCAGCGGCTTGAGGTCGGGGTGGTTGGAGACCACGGCCACCACGTCCATGGACAATTGGCCGATGCGTTGGCGGTAGAGCAAGTCGTTGAGGCAGTGATCGGCCTTGGAGACCATGATCACCACTTTGGGCCGGTAGTTGGGCGGCGTCAGTTCGAAGACCATGCCGAAGGCTTGCGCGCGCTCGGCCAGGCCGGCACGGAAGTTCTGCTCGTCAAAACCGTCGGGCTGGCGAAACTCCACGCGAATGAAGAAACGCGCCGAGAGCCGGTCGTCGAAGGAGTGGTGCTCGGTGACGTAGCAGCCCTGCTCGAACAGAAAGCGGGTCACCGCGTCCACCGTGCCGAGCACGCTGGGGCAGTCGGCAGTCAAGATCCATGTGTCTGGGGCGCGGCTCATTGCGGTGACTCCTGTTCAAAATTAACGAAGCGACGCAGAACCCCGTGGCGAGGGAGCTTGCTCCCGCTCGGTTGCGCAGCAACCGCCAAAAGCGAGGGCCGCTGCGCAGCCCAGCGGGAGCAAGCTCCCTCGCCACAAAAGCCGTGGTCGGCTTTAGTCCTTACGCCTGCACGCTCAACCCATACTCCGCCGCGGCATCCTGCAACCACAGCCACCAGTAATCCGAGAAGCTGCGGCGGATCACCAGTTCCCAGGTGTCTTCAGCGGTGTGGCGGATCACCAGTTGCGACTTGGCGAACACCGTGCCCACGGCCTTGCCCACCGGGAAATTGCTGGGGTGAACATCGTAGCTGGTGGATTTCATCAACACGTCGCGCACGTTCGGGCCGGACAGTTCGAGGATCTGCTGGCCGCCGCTGACGTTGACGATCTGGATGTGCAAGTCGCCCAGGGCTTCACGCAGCTTCTGCTCGGCGGCGAACTCTTCGCCGGTGGGCACCACCAGCAGCCATTCGTCCGGGCCGAGCCATTGCAGACTGGTCTCGCCCTTGATGACGACGGCCAGGGCACCTGGCAATTCCAGGCCCAGGGCCTTGTGGACACCGGCGGCGAACGCCGGGTCGTGGCCGTCGCCACGAAGGGTCAAATGGCCCAGGAGTTTTTTCTCGCGCACGGTCACACCGGCGTTCTTGCGGCCCTTGCCCACCAGGCTGGCGAGGTCGGCATGATGCAGCGACGACTCGGCCTTGGCCCCGGTGGTTGGGCGTTGTTGGTACACGTTGACTGCGGTCATATGGAGCACCTGTCTTGAATTCTATGATTCCGGCCTTTGTGGTGGCTGTTCTGCCGCCATCGCGAGCAAGCCCGCTCCCACATTGGATTGATGCCTGGCTCAAATTCCTTTGGCGACTTCGATCCTGTGGGAGCGGGCTTGCTCGCGAATCAGGCGACTCGGTGAAGCTGCCCACCCACAGGACCAAAGTCCCTTTAGATATTCTGCCGATCCCCCTTCGGATCGAAGAACACCGAAGAAACGATCTCTGCCTCGATCACGCTGCCGTCGGCCAATGGCGCGAACACGCGCTCGCCCATCCGCTTGAGGCCGCCCTTGACCACGCCCATGGCAAATGAATAACCCAGGGAGTTGTGGGCATAGCTGGAGGTCACGTGGCCAACCATGGTCATCGGGATCGCCTGCTTGGTGTTGAATACCAGTTGCGCGCCTTCCGGCAGCCAGACATTCGGGTCGATCGGCTTGAGGCCCACCAGTTGCTTGCGGTCTTCACGCACGCAATCTTCGCGATTCATGCCGCGCCAGCCGATCCACGAGAACGGCTTGGTCCGGCCGACGCACCAGCCCATGTTCAGGTCGTCCGGGGTCATCGAGCTGTCCGTGTCCTGGCCGACGATGATGAAGCCCTTCTCGGCCCGCAGCACGTGCATGGTCTCGGTGCCATACGGGGTCAGGTTGTACTGCTTCCCGGCCTCGACGATTTGTTCGAGCACGCCCATGGCGTAGTCGGCCTGCACGTTGATTTCGTACGACAGTTCACCGGTGAACGAGATCCGGAACACCCGCGCCGGCACGCCGCCCACCAAGCCTTCCTTCCAGGTCATGAACGGGAACGCGTCCTTGTCCAGGTCGATGTCGGTGACGTGGCTCAGCAGCTTGCGGCTGTTGGGGCCCGACAGGGTCATGGTCGCCCAGTGGTCGGTGACCGAGGTGAAGTACACCTTCAGGTCCGGCCATTCGGTCTGGTGATAGATCTCCAGCCATTGCAGTACGCGCGCCGCGCCGCCGGTGGTGGTGGTCATCAGGAAATGGTTGTCCGCCAGACAAGCCGTCACGCCGTCGTCGAAGACCATGCCGTCTTCCTTGCACATCAGGCCGTAGCGGGCCTTGCCCACGTCGAGCTTGGTCCAGGCGTTGGTGTAGACGCGGTTGAGGAATTCGCGGGCGTCCGGACCCTGGATGTCGATCTTGCCCAGGGTCGAGGCGTCCAGCAGGCCGACGCTGTCACGCACGGCCTTGCATTCGCGCTTGACCGCGGCATGCATGTCTTCGCCATTCTTCGGGAAGTACCAAGGGCGCTTCCACTGGCCGACATCTTCGAACTCGGCACCGTTTTTCACATGCCAGGCATGCAGCGCGGTGAAACGCACCGGCTCGAAGATGTGCCCACAGTGCCGGCCCGCCACCGCGCCGAAGGTCACCGGCGTGTAGTTCGGACGGAACATGGTGGTGCCCATCTGCGGGATGCTCACGTTCAGCGAGCGGGCCGCGATGGCCAGGCCGTTGACGTTGCCCAGCTTGCCCTGGTCGGTGCCGAAGCCCAGTGCGGTGTAGCGCTTGACGTGTTCCACCGACTCGAAGCCTTCGCGGGTGGCGAGTTCGATGGCGGCGGCCGTGACGTCGTTCTGCAGGTCGACGAATTGCTTCGGCGCCCGGGCAGTGGATTTTTCGTGAGGCACCTGGAACAGCGCCAGGGTCGGTTCTTCATGACGGCTCAGGGCTTTGGGCAGCACGCCCTCCACCGCCTTGAAGCCGGCTTCGCTGGCCGCGCGCACGCCGCCTTCGAAACCGTCGGCCAAGCTATCGCCGAGGCTGTAGACGCCGTTCACACCGCCGACGCAGACACGCTTTTGCGGCGCTTCGCCCGGTACGAAACCGAGGATGTCTTCGCGCCAGATCGGCTTGCCGCCCAGGTGCGACGCCAGGTGGACCACCGGGCTGTAGCCGCCGGAGCTGGCCACCAGGTCGCAGTCCAGCCATTCGCCGGGGCTGGTGACTTTGTGGGCGCGAACGTCGATCGCGGCGACACGTGCCCCGGTGACGCGCTTGCTGCCACGGGCCTCGATCACGGCGCTGCCGGTGAGGATACGAATGCCCTTGGCGCGGGCTTCTTCCACCAGCGCACCCCGTGGGTTGCTGCGGGCGTCGGCCACGGCGATCACTTGCAGGCCGGCGTCGAACCAGTCCAGGGCCACGCGATAGGCGTGGTCGTTGTTGGTGCTCAGCACCAGTTTCTTGCCCGGCGCCACACCGTAGCGGCGGATGTAAGTAGAAACCGCGCCAGCCAGCATGTTGCCCGGCACGTCGTTGTTGCCGTAGACCAGCGGACGCTCGCAGGCGCCGGTCGCCAACACCACGCGCTTGGCACGAACGCGGTTGATGCGCTGGCGAACCTGGCCGATCGGTGCGCGGTCGCCGAGGTGGTCGGTGAGGCGCTCGTGGATGGTCAGGAAGTTATGGTCGTGGTAGCCATTCACGGTGGCGCGAGGCAGCAACACCACTTCGGGCATTGAGCGCAGTTCAGCCACCGCAGCCGCGACCCATTCGGTCGCCGGCTTGCCGTCCAGGCTCTCGCGGGAGTCGAGCAGGCTGCCGCCGAACTCTTCCTGCTCATCGGCCAGGATCACGCGGGCACCGCTGCGGCCGGCAGCCAACGCGGCAGCCAGGCCGGACGGGCCAGCGCCAACGATCAGCACGTCGCAGTGACGGTTCATGTAGTCGTAGGTGTCCGGATCGTTCTCGGTCGGCGAGCGACCCAGGCCCGCGGCCTTGCGGATGTACTTCTCGTAAGTCATCCAGAACGATTGCGGGTACATGAAGGTTTTGTAGTAGAAGCCCGGCGGCATCAGCTTGCCGCCGACCTTGCCGAGAATCCCCATCATGTCGTTGTTCACGTTCGGCCAGCCGTTGGTGCTGGTGGCGACCAGGCCCTGGTACAGCGCCTGTTGCGTGGCGCGCACGTTCGGGATTTGCGTGGCTTCGGTGGCACCGATCTGCAGCACCGCGTTCGGCTCTTCGGCACCGGCGGCGTAAATGCCTCGCGGCCGCGAATACTTGAAGCTGCGGCCAATGATGTCGACACCGTTGGCCAGCAGCGCAGCGGCCAGGGAATCGCCCTCGAAGCCTTTGTAGGTCTGGCCGTTGAAGGTGAAGCTCAGCACTTTGTTGCGGTCGATCCGTCCGCCGTTGGACAGGCGATTGATCTGGCTCATACCTTCTCTCCCAGAGCCTGTGCAGCCGCTTTCGGACTGTCAGCCTTGTCGGTGAACTGCGGCTTTTGGCCGATCTTGTAGGTTTCGAGAATCTCGTAGGTCACGGTGTCACGGGTCGCGTTGAAGTACTGGCGGCAACCGGCGACGTGGTCCCACAGTTCATGGTGCAACCCGCGAGGGTTGTCACGGAAGAACATGTAGTCGCCCCACTCCTCGTCGGTGCAGGCGTTCGGATCCAGTGGACGCGGGATATGCGCCTGGCCGGATGCATGGAATTCCTCTTCGGAGCGCAGTTCGCCGCAGTGAGGACAGAAGATGTGCAACATAGGGATTTCTCCTGTTAGTGGGCGACGGCAGCAGCGCCGTGTTCGTCGATCAGTGCGCCGTTGTGGAAACGGTCGATGGAAAACGGTGCGGCCAGTGGGTGCATTTCACCCTTGGCCAGGCTTGCAGCGAAGACGTTGCCCGAGCCCGGGGTGGCCTTGAAGCCACCGGTGCCCCAACCGCAGTTGAAGAACATGTTCGGCACCGGGGTCTTGGAGATGATCGGGCAGGCGTCCGGGGTGGTGTCGACGATGCCGCCCCACTGACGGTTCATGCGCACGCGGGACAACACCGGGAACATCTCGACGATGGCCTGGACCGTGTGTTCGATCACCGGGTACGAGCCACGCTGGCCGTAGCCGTTGTAGCCGTCGATACCGGCGCCGATCACCAGGTCGCCCTTGTCGGACTGGCTGATGTAGCCGTGCACGGCGTTGGACATGATCACGCTGTCGATGATGGGCTTGATCGGCTCGGACACCAGCGCTTGCAGCGGGTGGGATTCGATCGGCAGGCGGAAGCCGGCGAGCTTGGCCATGTGCCCGGAGTTACCGGCAGTGACCACGCCGACGCGCTTGGCGCCAATGAAGCCCTTGTTGGTTTCCACGCCGATGCACACGCCGTTTTCCTTGCGGAAACCGATCACTTCGGTCTGCTGGATCAGGTCCACGCCCAAGGCGTCCGCCGCCCGGGCGAAGCCCCAGGCCACGGCATCGTGACGGGCCACGCCGCCGCGACGCTGGACGGTGGCGCCCATCACCGGGTAGCGGGTGTTCTTCGAGCAATCCAGGTACGGGATCTCGTCGGCCACTTGCTTGGCGTTGAGCAGCTCGCCGTCCACGCCGTTGAGGCGGTTGGCACTGACGCGACGCTCGGAATCACGGATGTCCTGCAGGGTGTGGCACAGGTTGTAGACGCCACGCTGGGAGAACATCACGTTGTAGTTCAGGTCTTGGGACAGGCCTTCCCAGAGTTTCATCGCGTGTTCGTACAGGTGGGCCGATTCGTCCCACAGGTAGTTGGAGCGCACGATGGTGGTGTTGCGCGCGGTGTTACCGCCGCCCAACCAGCCCTTCTCGACCACGGCCACGTTGGTGATGCCGTGTTCCTTGGCCAGGTAGTAGGCGGTCGCCAGGCCATGCCCGCCGCCGCCGACGATGACCACGTCGTAGACCTTTTTCGGGGTCGGCGTGCGCCACATCCGCTGCCAGTTTTCATGATGGCTGAGTGAGTGTTTGAAGAGGCCGAAGCCCGAATAGCGTTGCATAGTCATTTACTCCAAAACCGACTCAGCGATAAACCGGGAAGTCCGCGCACAGGGCCGCCACTTGCTGCGCGACATTGGCCTCGACATCGGCATCGCCGAGGTTGTCGAGGATGTCGCAGATCCAGCCGGCCAGCGTGACGCATTGAGTCACCTTGAAGCCACGGGTGGTCACCGCTGGGGTGCCGATGCGCAGGCCCGAAGTCACGAACGGCGATTGCGGGTCGTTCGGCACGGCGTTCTTGTTGACGGTGATGTGGGCGCGGCCCAGTGCGGCATCGGCGTCCTTGCCGGTCAGGCCCTGACGGATCAGGCTGACCAGGAACAGGTGGTTATCGGTACCACCGGACACTACATCGTAGCCGCGCTTGATGAACACGCCAGCCATGGCCTGGGCGTTATCGATCACTTGCTGCTGGTAAGCCTTGAAGCCAGGCTCCGCCGCTTCCTTGAAGCACACCGCCTTGCCGGCGATCACGTGCATCAGCGGGCCGCCCTGGGCGCCAGGGAATACCGCGGCGTTGAGCTTTTTCTCGATTTCTTCGTTGGCCTTGGCCAGGATCAGGCCGCCACGTGGACCGCGCAGGGTCTTGTGGGTGGTGGTGGTGACCACGTCGGCGTACGGCAGTGGGTTCGGATACAGGCCAGCGGCAACCAAGCCAGCGACGTGGGCCATGTCGACGAACAACAGGGCACCGACCTTGTCGGCGATCTGGCGGAAACGTGGGAAATCCAGGGTCTTGGAGTAGGCGGAGAAGCCGGCAACGATCATCTTCGGCTTGTGCTCGACCGCCAGGCGCTCGACTTCGTCGTAGTCGATCAGGCCGGTGGTGGTGTCGATGCCGTATTGCACCGCGTTATAAAGCTTGCCCGAGGACGACACCTTAGCGCCATGGGTCAAGTGACCGCCGTGGGCCAGGCTCATGCCCAGGATCGTGTCGCCGGCTTGCAGCAGGGCCAGGTACACGGCGCTGTTGGCCGACGAACCGGAGTGCGGCTGGACGTTGGCGTAATCGGCACCGAACAACTGCTTGGCGCGCTCGATGGCCAGGGCTTCGACTTTGTCGACGTGTTCGCAACCACCGTAGTAGCGCTTGCCCGGATAGCCTTCGGCGTACTTGTTGGTCAGGCCGCTGCCCTGGGCCTCCATCACGCGCTTGCTGGTGTAGTTCTCTGACGCGATCAGCTCGATGTGATCTTCCTGGCGTTGCTCCTCGGCGTTCATCGCCGCCAGCAGTGCATCATCGTAGCCTTGGATTTGGTCTTGCTTGCTGAACATCGCGTCTCTCCCAGCGGCGGCGGTGCGCCTTTCGTCTCGGTGAGGCACGGACCGTTTCGGTCGTGCCCTTTGGATGCGATGGTATGGCTGGCGCAGGCATGTCAAATGCCTATGGACGCCACGCAAAGGTGCGTTTACGACATGGGATCAAATGGAATGGAACACTCCCCCCTGTGGCGAGGGAGCTTGCTCCCGCTGGAGGGCGAAGCCCTCCCAAAAAGGCCCACGCAGATCTGCCTGATAAACCCAGGTGTTTGGTCTTGGGGCTACTTCGTAGCCCAGCGGGAGCAAGCTCCCTCGCCACAATGGGTTATGCGACGATCTGGCGAACCGCGAGCAGAGCCAAAAAATGTGCGGGGTACAGCGCATAAGCCCAGCGCCGCATCGGCAATGGATGAAAACGACCCGCGTGTCGCAAAAGCACCAGCCCCAACCCTGGCGCGATCAGGCAAGCCACCAGGCCCCAGATCGCCACGGTCTCCCCCAGCCACGCCGCGCCACATAAAACCCGCCATTGATTGGCTGCCAGGCACACCAACCCCGGCAATAGCGCGAAATACCAGGGCCGGCGAAACACCAGCAACATCACCAGCGGCAGCAATACACCAAAGAAACCGAACATCAGCCGCGACGAAAACAGCGCCGCCAGCAGCAATGCCGTCGCGGCCAGGCAGCGCGCTTCCAAGGTGGGCGTCTGCCAACAGCGCGCCACCAATAACCCAAGCACCAACGTAGGCATGACATTCAAGGTGGCGGGGTCGGGAATGAACAAGCGATAAGGAATTTCGCTGACAGCACTGAACAGCAACAGCCAACCCAGGTAACGCCATCGCGCATCATCGGCGCCGCTGCGCGCCAGGTTCGCCGCCATCGCCAGGCAGAACCACGGGAACGCCAACCGTCCAGGCACGTAGAGCCAATCGGCGGAAAAACCGACATATCGCAGGTGATCGAGCACCATCGACAACAATGCCAGCCATTTGAGCAGGTCCAAGGCACCGTCGCGCCGATTCATGTGTGCGTCGGTCCTGGGGCGTTGTGATTTTCTGACAGAAACATCACTTATGTTCCCTCGCTAATCTTGGGTAAAGTGCGCACCAACATAGACCACGACGTTGCGGACTCAAGCACGTCGAACCAAGGAACCCCCACCCGGGAATTCCGCCAGGGATCTCTTACCCAGGACTCTCTATTCAAGGAGCAAGGCCATGACCGACAAGAGCCAACAATTCGCCAGCGACAACTATTCCGGCATTTGCCCCGAAGCCTGGGCGTTCATGGAAAAAGCCAACCAGGGCCACCAGCGCGCCTATGGCGACGACGAATGGACCCACCGCGCGGCGGATGATTTCCGGTCCTTGTTCGAAACCGACTGCGAAGTTTTTTTTGCGTTCAACGGCACCGCGGCCAACTCTTTGGCACTGTCGTCACTGTGCCAGAGTTACCACAGCGTGATCTGCTCGGAAACCGCCCACGTCGAAACCGATGAATGCGGCGCCCCGGAGTTCTTCTCCAACGGTTCAAAGCTGCTGGTGGCTCGCACCGAAAACGGCAAGCTGACCCCCGAGTCGATCCGCGAGATCGCGCTCAAGCGCCAGGACATTCACTATCCCAAGCCCCGAGTCGTGACCCTGACCCAAGCCACGGAAGTCGGCAGCGTCTACACGCCGGATGAAATCCGCGCCATCAGCGTCACCTGCAAGGAACTGGGGTTGAACCTGCACATGGACGGCGCACGGTTTTCCAATGCCTGCGCTTTCCTCGGCTGTACTCCAGCCGACCTGACCTGGAAGGCCGGCGTGGACGTGTTGTGCTTCGGCGGGACGAAAAACGGCATGGCGGTCGGTGAAGCGATCCTGTTCTTCAACCACGACCTGGCCGAAGACTTCGACTACCGCTGCAAACAGGCCGGGCAGCTGGCGTCGAAAATGCGCTTCCTCTCCGCGCCCTGGGTCGGCCTGTTGCAAAACGACGCCTGGCTCAAGCACGCCCGCCACGCCAACCGCTGCGCGCAATTGCTGGCAGAACTGGTCAGCGACATTCCCGGCGTGGAACTGATGTTCCCGGTCCAGGCCAACGGCGTGTTCCTGCAACTCTCGGAACCGGCCATCGCTGCACTGACGGCCAAGGGCTGGCGCTTCTACACCTTCATCGGCAAGGGCGGCGCACGCTTCATGTGCTCGTGGGACACCGAGGAAGCGCGGGTGCGGGAATTGGCGGCGGATATTCGGGAAGTGATGAGCGCCTGAAGCAACGACCGATATCTTCGGTTTTTTGGGCTCTGGGGCTTTTAAGCTTTTGTGGCGAGGGAGCTTGCTCCCGCTGGGCTGCGCAGCAGCCCCCATGCGGTGTATCAGGTAGCTCGTGTTTACCAGATGACGACTGCTGCGCAGCCGAGCGGGAGCAAGCTCCCTCGCCACAGATAAATCCCTCCCAGTAAAAGTAAATCCCTCCAGGTACAGAGGGATTTACACCTGCCTGAGCGAGCAAATCAGAAATCGATCCGCACATCCCCCTTCGGCACGCTGCAGCACGACAGGATATAACCCTCGGCCTCGTCGTCCTCGGTAATCCCGCCGTTGTGCTCCATCTCCACTTCCCCGCCCAGCTTCAGCACCTTGCAGGTGCCGCAGATGCCCATGCCGCAGGCCTTGGGGATCATCATGCCGAGCTTGGCGGCGGCGGCGTGGACGGTTTCTCCCGGCCCCACGCGAATGCTCTTGCCAGTAGAGGTGAACTCCACCAGGTGCAGGTCCGCCGCATCGACTTCCGGAGCATCGGCTGCCTGTTCGGCCTGTTCCACGGCGTCGGCACGGGCTTCCGGTGGCGTGGCGCCGAAGGATTCCTCGTGGTAACGCTTCATGTCGTAGCCGGCCGCTTCCAGCAGGCGCTTGACCGCGGTCATGTACGGGGTCGGCCCGCAACAGAACACCTCGCGCTCGAGAAAGTCGGGCACCATCAATTCCAGCATCTTGTGGTTCAGGTAACCGCGATACCCGGCCCAGGGCTCGCCCAGACCATGCCTTTCACAGATCAGGTGCAAGCTGAAGTTGTCGATCCGCGACGCCATGTGTTCCAGCTCGCGGTGGTAGATGATGTCCTTGGGCGAGCGGGCGCTGTGGATAAAGGTCATGTCGACATTGGCGTTGGTGTCGTAGAACCAGCGGGCCATGGACATGCACGGCGTGATCCCCACGCCACCGCTCAGGTAAAGCACTTTCGGACTCGGGAAATCGATGGCGTTGAACAACCCCACCGGCCCGTGCACCGCCAGTTCCTGGCCTTCGTGCAGGGTGTCGTGCAACCAGTTGGAGACCTTGCCCCCCGGCACGCGCTTGATGGTCACCGAGAAACTGTAGGGCACCGACGGCGAGCTGGAGATGGTGTAGGAGCGCATGATCGGCTGGCCTTCGATTTCCAGCTCCAGGGTGACGAACTGCCCGGGCTTGAAAAAGAACATGATCGGCTGGTCGGCCATGAAGCAGAAGGTGCGCACATCCCAGGTTTCCTGGATGACTTTGACGCAACGTACGATATGTCGGCCATTGGCCCAGGTCTGGGTAGTGACCGGGTTCAGGAAGTTATTGGACATGCTGATCTCCACGGCCGACTGTCGGCCTTCATGAGGGCGATTGTGCGCAGGCGCCTGGGTGACCATTTACCTATCTGCGACATTCACATACTTATCGCGACCAGCCCCCAACGACCGGGGCTAGCGCGTCGGGAACAGATTGGGCCATGTCGCCCATGGATAAGGTTGCGCCCCTGCGCGGCCCCACACTCGCCCCAACAGATAAACAAAGTTTTCTGCCTTGCGTAGCACAACCGATTAGTCATTTTTCGCCGGCCACAAAGATGGCCATGAGGATAAAACGATGGACGTCACCACTACCCTGAGCCTGGGCGATCCGCTGGAACCCGCACGCAAGGCCACCGCGCAAATGCTGCAGGAGCGCGAGCGTACCTTTTCGCTGCCGCAACCGTTCTACAGTGATGAGCGCCTGTTTGATATCGACATGCAGGAAATCTTCCAGAAAGAATGGTTGATCGCCGGCATGACTTGCGAGATCCCGGCCAAGGGCAACTACCTGACCCTGCAAGTCGGCAAGAACCCGATCATCGTGATTCGCGGCGCCGACGGTGTGGTGCACGCGTTCCATAACGTCTGCCGCCACCGCGGTTCGCGGCTGTGCACCAGCGAAAAAGGCAAAGTCGCCAAACTGGTCTGCCACTACCACCAGTGGACCTACGAGCTGGACGGTCGCCTGCTGTTCGCCGGCACCGAGATGGGCGCCGACTTCGACATGAAGCAGTACGGCCTCAAGCCGGTGAATGTGAAGACCGCTGGCGGCTACATTTTCATCAGCCTGGCCGAGAACCCGCCGGCCATCGATGACTTCCTGTCGACCCTGAACCATTACATGGAACCCTACGACATGGAAAACACCAAGGTGGCGGTGCAAACCACCTTGATGGAAAAAGCCAACTGGAAGCTGGTGCTGGAGAACAACCGCGAGTGCTACCACTGCAACGCCTCGCACCCCGAATTGCTCAAGACCCTGCTGGAATGGGACGACGTCACCGACCCACGGGCCGACCAGGCCTTCAAGGACCACGTGGCCGCTTCCGCCGCCGCCTGGGACGCCGAGAAGATTCCTTACGCCCACGCCAGCTTCGGCCTGCGCAACCGCATCGTGCGCATGCCGTTGCTCAAGGGCACCGTGTCGATGACCATGGACGGCAAGCAAGGCTGCGCCAAGCTGATGGGCCGCATCAAGAACCCGGACCTGGGCTCGATGCGCATCCTGCACCTGCCGCATTCGTGGAACCACTGCATGGGCGACCACATCATCGTGTTCACCGTGTGGCCGATCAGCGCCCAGGAAACCATGGTCACCACCAAGTGGCTGGTGCACAAGGACGCGGTCGAAGGCGTGGACTACGACGTGGCGCGCATGCGCGAAGTCTGGGACGCCACCAACGACCAGGACCGTCGCCTGGCCGAGGAAAACCAGCGCGGCATCAACTCCACCGCCTACCAGCCTGGCCCGTACTCCAAGACCTATGAGTTCGGCGTGGTGAACTTCGTGGACTGGTACAGCGAGCGCATGCTCAACAACCTGGGCGCTGAACCGGCGCCGTACCTCAAAGGTGTTCCAGTCCAGGGCTAAAAACTAAAAGCTTCGTCGGATCGCCGCCCGGAGCAAGCCCGCTCCCACAGTTGACCGAGTTTCTTCAGAAGGAATGAGATCGAATGTGGGAGCGGGCTTGCTCGCGAAGGCGGTCTAACAGCCGACGACTAATGTGAAGACCACCGCACACTGCCATCCTCCCCATAAAACGTCTCGACAATCTCCTCCCCCCTCAACTGCACCTTCACATACCCATTCAACACCCGCTCCGGATACGCCTCGTCCCCCGCCAATTCAGTTTCCGACCACAGCACCCGCGCATGCCCATTCAGCTCGCTGGTGGTGCCATAGGGGATCGCCCCATGCCCGGCGCAGCGCGCGTGCAGCCCGCCTTGTGGCGCGTAGCAGATGCCATTGTGCAAATGCCCCCAGTACCAGTAATCCGGCTCACGCCCCAGGGCGTCACAGACCGGTTGGTAGAGCGCAGTCTTGTTGTGCCCGGAAATATCGAAGCCCTGGTGATGACTGAGGACCATGAGCTTCTTGCGCTTGGGCAGGGTTTTCATCCACTCGATCTGCTGGGTGTTGAGGGTGCCGTCCATGTACAGGTTCATGGCGTCCGAGGCGTACGCACTGTCCAGGCCGACCACCAGCCAGTCATCGTTGTACAAGGCGAAATAACTGGTGCCCTGCTGCACCGGAAAACGCGCCGCCAGTTCCTTGAAGTAACCATGGGCGCCGCTGTACATCTCATGGTTGGAGTTGAGGGTGAACGAGCCGTGCTTGCCCTGGGGCCAACCGGCCATGTCGACGTCTTCCTGGGAGTGGGTGCCGGCGTAATACACATCGCCCAGGTGGATGGTGAAATCGGCCAGGGCCAATTGCATCTGGTTGGCCACCGCCACCGCCGGGGCGTGACTGTCGAACGGCCCGGTGCCCCAGTCGCCGGCAATGGCGAGCACAACGTCGTTGTCCATCTTCACCAGCGCCGGAGTAGTGGCGAACGGCGCGTGGTGGCGCAGGTTTTCGATCCATTTGAGCAGCGCCTCGCTCCACAGCAGATCCAACAGTTCCCATTTGCGACAGCCCAGTAACGTGCCGTCCTTGAGCACGCGGGTCGGCAACTCGTCTTCGCTTTGCGGCAGCGGCGTGGCGTTGCCGATCTTCAGGATCGACAAGCCGTGGGCCAGTTCCCAGGGCACGGCCGGTTCGTCGTCCGGCAAATCCCCGTGGTCGATGACGTGCCGGGCCTGGTCGTGGCCTCGCTGCAGCAACTTGACGATGGCCTGGAACTCCTCGGGCTCCAGGTCGTTGATGAGTTTCTTCCAGGACATCTCCAGCCGAGTAACCAACCCGTGCAGGCGGACCTTGACCTTGTCGAACTCATGTTCCCAATGGTGCAGTAATGACATGTGAACGCTCCTTCGTTTTGCCCTGGGCTACAGGGTTTTCATGAATTCGATCAGGGCCCGTTTGTCGACGTCCGACAACTGCGTGCCGTACAAATGGCCGCCGTTGTGATTGCCTTCCAGGCGGGTGTCGTATTTGAAATCCGCCGACGCCTTCATCTGCGCGCCGCTGGTGACGAAGCCGACCTTCTGCGGGTCGTAAATGTCGGAGCCGGTGTAGAACACCTGCGGACGCTGCTCCGGCGCTTGCAGCAGATCCCACAGGGTTGGCACCGAACCGTTATGCAGGTACGGCGCCCGCAACCAGATGCCGTCGGTCGGCGTGTTGCTGTAGCTCTGGGTCTTGCGATAGGCGCCAAAGTCGAACGGCGGTTTCTTGAAGCCGTGGAACGCCGACACCAGGCCCGTGGTGAAGGAATTCAGGCGATGGGGGTCGGTGCCCAACTGGTCGATGTTGGTGGTGACCTGGCCGGTGTCGCTGCGGCCGAAATCATGGCAGCTGGCGCAGTTTTTCTCCCAGATCGGTTTGCCCTGGGCGACTTTCGCCTGGTCCAGGGCGAACGGCCAAGCCGGCGCCTTGTGGCCCAGCAGCCAGTTGGTCACCCGGTTGAAACTCGGCGGTAATACCGATTCCGGCGTCGCGCCCACGGCCATGGCCGCTGCGTAGTTGCGTTCGTGGATCTTGTTGTTGTTGCCGTCCCAATGCAGGTACATGGATTCGCGAGGTTTCTGGTTCCAGACCTGGGGCAGGTCCACGGTGCCGATGGTGGAGTCATCCGGGAAGCCGAACACCACCATTTTGGTCGGGTTGAAGGTGTCGGTCCGCCCTGGCCCCTGGGCCGGACGCAGCTTCTGCCAGGCGTAGGCCTGTTTCTGCTTGAGCAACGCGCTCTTGGCCATCGGGATGATCAGGTAACGGTTGTAGAGCTTTTCAAAAAAGCCCAGCTGGAACTTGCCGTTGATTGCCGCCATCACCGCGTCGGGGGTGAATTTCGGGTCGCTGGCGCATTCGTAGGCGAACCATTGGAAGGCTTGCAGTTGCAAGGTATTGGCCGGCGCGGCGGCGACCGGCACCGCGACGTCACTGGCATTGGCCCGGTAGGAACCGGTGTGGCACAGGGCACAGTTCGGCTCCACGGTGGGGTAACCGAGCTGCCGCTTGGCCATGCCGATGGGTAGGTCGTTGCCGTTTTCATAGAGAAAACCGAATACCTCGTAGCCACCCGGCTTGGGCAGTTTTTCCGGGCACATCTGCGGCAGCACGGCGAACAGGTAGTAGGGAATCCGCGCCTCGATGCCCAGGCCGATGGCGGCGTATTTGTAATGGTCTTCGTCGGAGGCGAAGTCCGGCTGTGGCACCTCCCGGATCATCTGGTACCAGGTCTGGTAGCCGATGAACCCCAACAGCAACACCACCACCAACGTGCCGACCTTGAACCCGTGGCTCTGCCAGCGCAGCGCCCAGCCGGCGCGCCACTCCCGCCAACCGGCGCAGAGCAAGGCCAGCGGACGATTGGCCGCTGGGCTGCCCAGGTACAGCAGCACGCCCAGGATCAGGAACATGCTCAGGTCGCCCATCAGCATCGGCACGAACAGCTGGCCCTGGTTGTTGGTGTTGATCAGGTAAATCCAGAACACCACCGCCACCAGCCGCGACAGCACGCACAACCATGAGTGCACGACGAAATGCGGCGCGTTGAACCCCGAGGGCATGTAGAACAGGCTGATCCCCACCAGCAACATGCCGGCGTTTCCCAGCCAGGGATCGGACAATACGGGGGGCAGGCCGATCATGGACGTCAGCAACGCCGGCGCGAACAGCGCCGGGATCGCGAAGAACATGTTCATGACAATCCCGACCCAGATGATGCGTTGGAACCAGCGGATGTAAGTGTTCATGGCATCCTTTTCCTTATTCTTGACTCACCACAAAACCCATGTGGCGAGGGAGCTTGCTCCCGCTGGGCCGCGTAGCGGCCCCCAAGACTTCAAAAGCGACGACTGCTTCGCAGCCGAGCGGGAGCAAGCTCCCTCGCCACGGAGGGCAGTCAGCTAGCCCAACGCCGTCTTCTCCAGGTGCTCAAGAATGATCGGATACACATCCACCACCGCGTCCTTGCCGAACATGCAGTCGATATGACCGTAACCCTTCACTTCATGGCGGCTGAACAAATGCGGGCCGTGCATCTCGCACAACCGCTCGTAGGTCTTGAGGGTGCTTTGCGGCAGGTAGCACTGGTTGTCGGCGCCGCTGATGAAGCAGATCGGCAACTTCAACCGATCGAAATGCGGCATGTAGACGTCGTTGCCCTTGAAGTCCACCAGGTGCCCCTTGCGCACGATCAGCGCCAGGTGCTCGAAGGTCTGGATGTTCGACTCGCCGAACAGCTCATGCAGGTTGTCGTGCAGGGTTTCGTTGAGGGTGTCGTGGCGGTACAGCGACGCATACATGAACGTGATGCGATGGCAGACCGGGTTGGTGCAATAGCCCTGGGCCTCGATCCGGGCATAGCCGTTAAGGGCCTTGTCGTAGAGTTTGTTGAACCAGCTTTCCTTGGTGTCGGCGTAGGCCGTCATGGACTTGATGCCGATGGCATCGAGCATTCCCGGCAAATGCAAACCGGCCTTCAGACCGGTGGCGGTGGCGACCACCGTGTCGGCGGCGATCTGCGAGCAGACCACCGAGCGCACCCCTTGCAGCCCCGCCAGCATCGACATGAAGAAGGTCGTCGCGCCGTAGCAATGCACCACGCATTGCACGTCACGGGCCAGCGTCGCTTGCCGGATCTGCTCGATGGCCGCCTTGAAATCGTACTGGGCCACCTGGTCGCCGTTCCATTCGTTCTTGCTGGCCGGCAGCAGGATGCTCACCCGTAGATCCAGCAGCCAGACGTCGTACTCGTGCTTGCACAGATACTCCAGCAGGTTGGTGTGGATGGTGTCGGTGGAAAAGATGTTCGAGCCCACCCCCAAGCCATGGACCAACATCACCGGGCCTTTTTTGCCGGCCTGATAGCGGGTCAGGCGCAGCTCGACGTTGTCTTCGGTCGGGAAGAAATGCACCACCGGCGCCGGTGCATCCAATGGCCGTTTCAACCGGGGCGGCGCGTCCGGGTTGAAGTAGACGTCGCCTGCGAAGACGCCTCCGTAGCTCTCCCACAGGATCCCGGCGAAGAACTTGCCGAACCGCGCCAGTGCCTCCACGCGCTCACGTTCATTGCGGGCGTTGAGCACTTTCATGGTGGTCATCTGCTTGGCGAAGTCGGCCGGCAGGATGTGCATCACGCCGCAGCCGAGCACTGCGCCGGTCTTGTCCGGTCCGCGATACAGCGTGACGTACAAGGTGCTGGTGTCAGGCCAGATGTTCAGCACGCCGTTGTCCTCGGGCACGGTCTTGAAGGCGCTGAAGTAATAGTCGCTGCCGTCTTCGGCGGTCAGCTTCATGTCGTAGTTCATGTGCCGCACGCCGACCTGTCCCTGGTACTGCTCGAACAGATTGAACACCCCGTTGCTGGCGACCAGTGGCTTGGGCGACAGCAGCGGCGCATCGAGGGTGCCCACCAGGGTCGCGGCGTGTTCCGGCTCCTTGATCAAGCGATTGAGGTCGGCGGCGGTAATGGTCAGGGTAAATTCGATGGGCGAGTTGTCGGCCTTGCCACGCTTGGCCGACGCTTCGTACAGGCTCAGATCGGTGCCCTGGGCCTGGGTGAAGGCTGTGGAAAAGAAGCCCTTCATGGTTTCGGTGAACTGCACGCCGAGGGTCGGCGCCGCCACCGCTTTGCGCGGGGCCGAGGGCAGCGTGCAGTCGATGATCCAGCCACGGTCGGCCGCCAGCAGCCCCATGTTGCGTTCGCTCACCGCCGAAATGGTCAGCAGCGGATTGACCGCCAGGGAGGTGGGGATCACTGCGCCGTCGGTCACGTACAGGCCCGGGTAGACCTCGGTGCCGCTGGCGCCACTGAACACCTGGCCCTTGTGGTTGACCACGCCTTGCGTCGCATCCTCGCCCATCACGCAACCGCCCAGGGGATGGACCGAGACGATGCTGTGCTTGAGCAGCTTGGTCCAGATCGGGTTCTCGACCCAGATTCCGCCCAGGGCCTTGGTGCTCTGGTGCAGGCGCTCGTTGCCGAGGGTGACGTTTTCCTGTTCGCCGACGCCAGGCCAGTCGATGCGCAACTGGTCCTTGTGGTCGAGCAACATGCGGCCCTTGGCGTTGTCATGGCTCATGATCAAGTAGGTCTGCATGTTGTGCAGCGCGCCGTAATACGGCCCGCGCAGAAAGCTCTCGGCCTCCCGGCCCTTGTACTTGAGGCTGGCGCCGAAACCGGTGTCGGTGGGCACGCCGATCATCTCTGCAAACGCCGCCATGCTCGGCACCATGGCCCGGCCGAGGGCACCGGGAATCGAACCTTCCTCGATGACCATGCGGCTGCGCCAGTCGCCTTCAGTGCGCATGTCGATGATCGAGGTGATGCACGGCCCTACCGGTTCCAGTTCCTTGGCCGAATGGGCGCCGAAGCCGATGCCGTTGATCACTTGGTCGCAGTTGTGGCCGAACCCGAGGATGTCGCCGTTGCCGCTCATGTGCTCGCCCAACTGGCTGGACATGGCCAAGCCCTTGTCCCGCGAGCGCAGCATGATTTCGGTGGAGCCCAGAGTGCCGGCGGAGACCACGACGACATCGGCCCGCACGAACAACGTGGGCGCCGAAAACAGCTCGCGGCCGCTGTCCAGGTACTGAAAATGCACGATCCAGCCGTCACCGTCGCGCTCCAAGTGCCGCACCTCGGCCTGGCAGAAAATCTCCGTGCCGTGGTTCCAGGCATCCGGCAGGTAGTTCATCAGCGTAGTGTTCTTGGCCTTGTTGTTACAGCCCGAGACGCAATCGCCACAGCCATTGCAGGGCAACTGTTCAACGCCGACGTGGTTGAGGTTGTTGGGCAGCTTGTCGAAGGTCACGTTGATGGGGGGTGTGTAGAAGTGCGCGCCTTGCTTGAGGTAATCGGCTGATTTCTTGTGGGCGTCGAGCTTGGGCAGGTTCGGTGCCGACGCCGGGTAGGGATTGGGCTTGAGCATCTCCCGAGCCCGAGCGTAGCCGTCCTTGAGCAACGTGTCCTGGTGGTCCCGTACCGCCTGGGGCCAACGCGGGTCCTCGAACACGCCAGGCTCGGGCTCCAACGCGACGTTGGCATTGATCAGCGACGTGCCGCCCAGCCCACAACCGACCACCACGTTCTGCTGGGCGTTGACGTGCAGGTCGAACAGGCCGGTGCGCGAGCCGATGTGACCGTCGGGGTCATGGACCTGCAGTTCCTCGGTAGCCGCGAGCAGGGTGTTGGGGTATTCGCCAGGCTGGATTTCCCGGCCACGCTCCAGCAGGCACACCTTGCGTCCGGCCCGGGACAGGCGCGAGGCAGCAATGCCGCCACCGTAGCCGGAACCGATGACGACCACGTCGTAGTGCTCCTGGATATCACTGATGGGGGTTGAGATCCGTGTCATGTTCAAGTCCTCTCAGGCAGAAGGGGCAACTCTGCGGTTGCCTGCAAATCCACAGGCGCACAAACGCCTGGCCACTGTCCCGTGCAGGGTCCAGCGGCAGTCAACGGTGTTACAGGGGGAAAATCGGGTACTCGCTATAGACGCGCACGCTGATTGGTGGCGCGACGATGGATGCGCTTGTGCAACGAAGTGGGCGATGCCGGGACGCAGGTCTGTCGGGGGAGCGGGTGTGAGCGGGGAACCTTGCTATCCATCATGTGTTCTCCCTGAACCTGATGTGGATAAAGTCGCGATGTCCTTGTGCCATGGAAGTGAAGACAGGTGACAGGCTTGCGTCAAGGCAGTTCCTTAGAACTGTATGAAATTTGACCTATAGCGATGTGCGCTAGGCCAGCCGTGGCTTGCAGCGTTTGGCGAACAAGTTATCCACATGACCACCCACAGCAAATGGGGACAAGTGGGATAGGTCGGGAATTCTTTCAGCCGCAAAGTGAATAAAAACCGTGACTTATGGAAAACGACGGTTTGCCGACGCTATCGGTTGTTTTTTGACCAATACCCTGTAAGCCCTGTAATGCCTGGGCTGTAGCGGTGAGCGAACACCTTATCCACAGAAGCGCCAACAGTGTTTGGGGGTAAATTTGACGATTCTGTGGAAAACCCTTCGGACGGCATGTAAATCAAGGTTTTCCCGAGGTTTTCCTGATAAAAAAGATCGTTTGATCAGTTTATGATCAATTCACTGAACAGCCCGGCCTGTCTGGCTTGCAGCGTAGAGCGAACATCTTATCCACAGAAGCGCCAACAGAGATTGGGGGCAAGTTTCGGCTGAAAGGGATCGTTATTCACAAACAAAAGCCAATAAAAACCGTTGGTTAGGTTGGCTGTTTTTTGATCGCAGGCCTGGAGTGCCTGGTTTGCCTGGGGTGCCGCGAGGGGCGAACAGGTTATCCACAGAGGCGCGCACAGGGATTGTGGGTAACACTCGCTCCCATAATGTTTGGGCAGATACAAAATTCACATACACCATCAATCCTATGTGGGAGCGGGCTTGCTCGCGAAGGCGGTGTGTCAGATAACCCATCGCCGACTGACACACCGCCTTCGCGAGCAAGCCCGCTCCCACAAGGGGTTTCTGGTGAAGCCGCCACGGCGATCAAGGCCGATGCATGAGGTACGCCTCCCCCGTCACCCGAATCAACGGATGCGGGAAAACCTGACAGGTTTTGACGATATCAAAGCCCTGGCGCTCATAGAAACGCCGGGCGCCGGTATTGGCGGCGTAGTCGATCAGGCTCAGGCCTTTGAGCGCCAGTTGGTCGGCACGCTGTTGCGCCAACTCGAGAAAGCGCACGCCGAGCCCCTTGTTACGCCAGCCTTCATGCAGGGCCAGGCTTGAAATATAGAGGGTGTCGGGCACTTCCATGTCGGCGTAGGGTGCCAGGACCGGATCCGTCACCGGCGCCGCCAGCGGATCTTCGCGCGTGACATAACAGTGCATCATGCCGATGACCCGGCCATCCGCCTGGGCGACAAAACAGTTCTGGTAAGAAAAATCGACATTCTCCCGGGCATAACGAGCGGCCCCTACTTCCAATAGGTCCTGCCCTGGCTCCGCCAATTGGCTCCAGATGTAATCCGACGCACCCTCCGAAGAAATCCGGAACAGACGGGCGATCTCCCGTGCATCCATGGGCAAGGCCGGACGAAATTCAACTTCCATTGATAGGCTCCATTTGGCTGACGGCGGTTATCCACAAAGGGGCCCACAAGGATTGTGGGCAACACATATTTCACTTGTGGGAGCGGGCTTGCTCGCGAAAGCGGTGTATCAGGCAACCTTTTTCGTTGACTGATGCTCCCCTTCGCGAGCAAGCCCGCTCCCACAGGTTTTGTGTTGAGCCTGGGTCTAGCGAACCACCCCTTCCTCCACCAACAACTTGAGAATCGCCTCGGCCCCTGCCTCCGGGCTCACGTCCTTGAGCACTTGTCCGCCTCCGCCGCTGGCCTTGGCCGTGGCGGCTTTCATGCGGTCGGCGCCGCTCTTGGCCTTGATCACTTTCAAGCGCTTGGGCCGTGGCTTGGCCGGTTGCAGGGTGGCTACCGCCAGCAGCGTGTCGTCGATCACTTCGACCTCCTCGGCATGCAACGCTCCACGCCGGGCCGGGCCGTAGGCGCTTTGCCGAGGTTTTGGCGCAGCGTTATCCACAGTGGCCAGGAACGGCAGGCGCACTTTGAGACGTCGCCGTTGGCCGCGAGGCAAGGCTTGCAGCACCAGGGCCGCGCCGTTTTCGATGGACTCGACCTGGGCCAGCCCCACCACCAGCGGCCAGCCGAGGTTTTCCGCCAGCAAAAACGGCAACATGCCCGAGCCCTCGCCGGTTTCCGCCTGGCTGCCGGTGAGCACCACTTGGGCGCCAGCGTCACGCAGGTAGTCGGTCAAGGCCGGCAGGGCGTCGGCCCCATCGGGATTTTCCAGAACGTGGAGTTCCTCCAGGCCCATGCCCAGGTAGGCGCGCAGGGCCGGTTCGGCCACGTCGCCGGCGTGCAGCACTTGCAAGTCGTTGCCGGCCAGTTGCAGGCCCAGCTCCACGGCCCGGGCGTCCTGCTCGGCCCGTCGAGGTCGGCCAGAGGTCGGGTGGGCGCCGATGGAGACGAGGCTGATCACTTGGGTACTCATGAACGTTTCCTTAGCTTAAGCCGCATCGCGCTTGGCTTCGTTGCGGTAAGCCTCTACCGCCGCGATCAAGGCCTGGAGAATCGCCGCGCTGTCACCAATCACCGACAGGTCTGCCCGTTTGATCATGTCGCAGCCCGGATCGAGGTTGATCGCCACCACCTTGTCGCAGGCGCCAATGCCTTGCAGGTGCTGGATTGCCCCGGATATCCCCACGGCCACGTAGACCCGCGCCGTGACCCAGGTGCCGGACGCACCAACCTGGCGATCCCGGGCCATGAAACCATCGTCCACCGCCACCCGCGAAGCGCCTTCGGTGGCGCCCAGGGCGGCGGCGGTCTGGTGGAACAGCGCCCAGTCCTTGACCCCGTTGCCGCCGGAGAAAATGAATTCGGCCTCGGCCATCGGGATCGCACCCGGGTCCACGGCAACCGCGCCAAGGTCTTCGATGCGCGACAAGCTGCGGGCCACGCTTGTGGATAACTCCACCGGCAAGGCTTCGTGACGGGTTTCGCTGACCGGCTCGGCGCATTCCGCCGCCGCCAGGATCAAGCGCGCCAACGGCCGGGCCAAGTCTTGCAGGCCCGCACCGGCGCGGCCGATGCATTCTTCGCCCTTGACCTGCCAGACCCGCGTGGCCGGGCGCTCGCCCAGGGCTGCGGCAAAGCGCCGGCCCAATTCACCACCGCCGCTGCGACTGTCAGGCAGCAGCCAATGGCGTGGGTTGAACTGGTTATCCACAGCCCGCAAGCCCTGAACGCGTTGCTCCGGTGCATAACCGCTGAACTCTTCGCCATCGAGCACCAGCAAGCGGTCCACGCCTGCGGTGGCGAAAGTGCTTTCCTTGTGCTCGCCGAAGACCACCGCCAACACCGAGCCGTCGCTGCCGGCCAACTGATGGGCCAGGCCCAGCAGATCGCGGTCGTGACTGCTGAGGCGGCCACCGACCATGTCCGGGACGACGCAGATGTGGAACGCCGGTTGCGGCACCTGATGCAGCGGCAATTGCACTTCAACGGCAGCGGTGCGTTTGCTCGCCCCACCTTGCTGGGCACCGCTGCGATCAATCCGTTTGATCCCATTGGGGCCGATGAAACCGACGCCATGGACGTTTTTGCGAATGACGCCGTTGGGCCCCATCCAGCTGTGCTGCACCGGTTGCATGGCTGCGTGCAGTGGATGCAGGCGGTTGCGGGCGATCCACTCGGCGCGAGGGTCGCGGCGGATGATGTCGCTCATTAATGCACCTCCGCGGGTTCACGTTTGGCCGGGGCCACGGGCTTGCTCGGGGCCGCGTCTTCCAGCAGCGCATCGGCTACCAGTTCGGCAATGTCCTTGATCATCGGCCGTGGTTCGACCACACCTTCCAGCATCGCGGTGCATTGTGGACAACCCACGGCCACCAGTTCGGCACCGGTTTCGCGGATGTCGTCCATGCGCATGTCCGGGATGCGCTGCTTGCCCGGGATGTCGGTGATCGGCGCGCCGCCGCCACCGCCGCAGCAACGGGAACGGAAACCGGAACGCTGCATCTCCTTGACCTCGATGCCCAGCGCCCGCAGCACTTGGCGCGGCGCCTCGTATTCGCCGTTGTAGCGGCCCAGGTAGCACGGGTCGTGATAAGTCACGCTGTCGCCCTTGTGCTGGCCAAGGTTCAACGCGCCGGCGTCGATGATTTCCGCCAGGTAGGTGCTGTGGTGCTGCACCAGATAGTTGCCGTCGAAGGCGCCGTATTCGTTTTTCAGCACATGGAAGCTGTGGGGGTCGCAGGTGACGATGCGGTTGAAGCTGTATTTGGCCAGGGTCTGGATGTTGCGCTTGGCCAACAGTTGGAACGTCGCTTCGTCACCCAGGCGCCGGGCCACGTCGCCGCTGTCGCGTTCTTCGAGGCCGAGCACGGCGAAGTCGATCTTCGCCGCCTTGAGCACTTTGACGAAGGCGCGCAGGGTCCGCTGGTTGCGCATGTCGAAGGCACCATCGCCAACCCAGAACAGCACGTCGGTGGATTTCTTCTCGCTGAGCAGGTTCAGGTTCAGGTCCGCCGCCCAGTTCATCCGCCCACCCGGGGCGAAGCCGCCAGGGTTGTCGGTGGCGATGAGGTTTTCCAACACCTCGGCGCCCTTGTTCGGCGTGGCGCCTTTTTCCAGGGTCAGGTGGCGGCGCATGTCGACGATGGCATCGACGTGCTCGATCATCATCGGGCATTCCTCGACGCACGCCCGGCAGGTGGTGCAGGACCAAAGGGTCTCGGCATCCACCAGGCCGTTGACGATGGGCTGGTGCGGGTTGCCGCTGTGCTCACCGACAGGTTTACCTGGGTAAGGACTGCCGGCGAATTTCGCATCGGTGCCGCCGGCCAGGCCGACGACCATGTCCTGGATGAGTTTCTTCGGGTTCAGCGGTTGGCCGGCGGCGAACGCCGGGCAGGCCGCTTCGCACTTGCCGCACTGCACACAGGCGTCGAAGCCGAGCAGTTGGTTCCAGGTGAAATCCTTGGGTTTTTCCACACCCAGCGGTGCGGTCGGATCATTCAGGTCCAGCGGCTTCAGACCGGTGGAACGACCGCCACCAAAGCGCTCGGCGCGGCGGTGCCAGGCCAGGTGCAGGGCACCGGCGAAGGCGTGCTTCATCGGCCCGCCCCAGGTCATGCCGAAGAACAATTCCGATACGCCCCACAACACGCCGACACCCAGGATCGCCGCCACCAGCCAACCACCGAAGTTTTCCGGCAGGATGCCCGCCACCGGCAAGGTCACCAGGAAGAACGACGCCGAGAAGGCCAGCAGGCTTTTCGGCAGGCGCATCCACGGGCCTTTCGACAAACGCGCTGGCGGGTTGCGCCGACGCAGGTACATGAAGATCGCGCCAACGAACATCACCGCCGACATCAGCAGCAACGCATAGCCGAGGAAGCGGTTATGCAGGCCAAAACCGTGGACCAGGATCGCCAACACAATCGACGCCACCGCCCCACCGGCCGTGGCGACGTGGGTGTTGGCAATGTATTTGTCCCGCGCCACCACATGGTGCAAATCCACCATGTAGCGCTTGGGCATGGCAAAGAGGCCACCGATCAGGTCGACCTTGGCCGGTCGTCCCCGGCGCCACATGTTCATCCGCCGCAAGGCGCCTAGGGCCGCGAGGCCGAGGGCTGCGAACAGCAGGATTGGAAGAAGGGTGTTCAACATAGGTGTTGCTCCCAAAGACCTCAGGGTCTTGCAGGTCGAGATGCCTTACTCGGTCACTGTGGGAGCGGGCTTGCTCGCGAAGGCGGTGTGACAGTCAGCTTATGTGTGGCTGACAAAATGCATTCGCGAGCAAGCCCGCTCCCACAGGGGTTTGGTGCAAGCCGTTAGAAATCCTTGCACAACCGCAGGGCGTCGTAGATGGCCGCGTGGGTATTACGCTGGGCCACGCAGTCGCCGATGCGGAACAGCAGGTAGCCATCGCCGCTCTGTTCCAGGCATGGCTGGGGCTTGATCGCGAACAGGGCTTCGACGTCGATCTGGCCCTTGTTGCGCGAACCCTCCTTGAGCGCGTAGTAGATTTCTTCGTCCGGCCGCACGCCGTTCTCCACCACCACCTGGTCCACCACGCGTTCTTCCTTGGCGCCGGTGTATTCGTTCTCCAGCACCGCCACCAGCTTGTCGCCTTCGCGGTAGACCTTCTCCAGCATCATGTCCCCGGTCATGATCACTTCCTTGGGGTACATGCTGCGGTAGTAGGTGGGGAACGACGTCCCGCCAATGGCCACGCCCGGCTTGATGTCGTCGGTGACGATCTCGACCTGGCTGCCCTTGTCGGCGAGGAAGTCGGCCACCGACATGCCGGTGAACTCGCAGATGGTGTCGTAGACCAGCACGTTCTTGCCCGGCGCGACCTTGCCGTCGAGCACGTCCCAGCTGCTGACCACCAGCCCTTCGGCGGCGCCCCAGTGTTCGTTCTGCTCCAGGTTCGGATGGCCGCCAACGGCCAGCACGACCACGTCCGGACGCAGGTCCATGATGGTCGCCGCATCAGCCGCCACGCCCAGGCGCAGGTCGACTTTCAGCCGCGCCAGTTCCAGCTGGAACCAACGGGTGATACCGGCGATCTGGTCCCGTTGCGGGGCCTTCGAGGCGGTGGTGATCTGCCCGCCGATGAATTCCTTCTTCTCGAACAGGGTCACATCGTGCCCACGTTCGGCGGCCACGCGCGCGGCTTCCATCCCGGCCGGGCCGGCACCGACCACCACGACTTTGCGCTTGGGCCCGGTGGACTTCTCGATGATGTGCGGCACGCCCATGTATTCACGGGAAGTCGCGGCGTTCTGGATGCACAGCACGTCCAAGCCTTGGTACTGGCGGTCGATGCAGTAGTTGGCGCCGACGCACTGCTTGATCTGGTCGATCTGGCCCATCTTGATCTTGGCGATCAGGTGCGGGTCGGCGATGTGGGCACGGGTCATGCCGACCATGTCGACGTAACCGCCCTCCAGGATCCGCGTGGCCTGGTTCGGGTCCTTGATGTTCTGCGCGTGCAGCACCGGGACCTTGACCACTTCCTTGATACCGGCGGCCAAGTGCAGGAACGGCTCCGGTGGATAACTCATGTTCGGGATGACGTTGGCCAGGGTGTTGTGGGTGTCGCAACCCGAGCCCACCACGCCGATGAAATCGAGCATGCCGGTGTCGTCGTAGTACTTGGCGATCTGCTTCATGTCCTCGTGGGACAAGCCGTCCGGGTGGAACTCGTCACCACACAGGCGCATGCCCACGCAGAAATCGTCGCCCACTTCGGCACGCACGGCCTTCAACACTTCCAGGCCGAACTTCATGCGGCCTTCAAAGCTGCCGCCCCATTCGTCGGTACGCTTGTTGACCCGTGGGCTCCAGAACTGGTCGATCATGTGCTGGTGCACCGCCGACAATTCGACGCCGTCCAGGCCACCGGCCTTGGCCCGGCGCGCGGCCTGGGCGTAGTTGCCGATCACCCGCCAGATCTCTTCCGGCTCGATGGTCTTGCAGGTGGCACGGTGTACCGGCTCACGCACGCCGGACGGCGACATCAGGGTCGGCCAGTTGAAGCCGTCCCAGCGCGAGCGACGGCCCATGTGGGTAATCTGGATCATGATCTTGGCGCCATGCTTGTGCATGGCGTCGGCCAGGTTCTGGAAGTGCGGGATGATGCGGTCGGTGGACAGGTTCACCGAGCTCCACCATTCCTGGGGGCTGTCGATGGCAACCACCGACGAGCCACCACAGATCGCCAGGCCGATGCCGCCCTTGGCCTTCTCTTCGTAATACTTCACGTACCGGTCGGTGGTCATGCCGCCGTCGGTGGCGTAGACCTCGGCGTGCGCGGTGCTGAGCACGCGGTTGCGGATGGTCAGCTTGCCGATCTGGATCGGCTGGAACATTGCTTCAAAAGCCATGGCGCGATCCTCGACTTACAACGGCTTGACGATGAACAGGCCGTCGTCGTGGCCTTCTTCGGAACCGCCGTAGACCTGTTCGGCCACGGTGCGGATCTGGCTGCCGCGCGCGGCGAGGATCTGGTCCATGGCGCCGGCGAACCAGCCGGTGAACATGTAGTCGACCTTGCGCCCGACCTTGCCATACACATAGACGAACGCCGAGTGTTCGAGCTTGACGCTGGCGGTGCCTTTGTCCAGGTCGATGTCCTGGATCTTGAACAGGCCCCAGCCACGCTGGGACAGGCGCTTCATGTAGTGCTCGAACACCGCGACGCCTTCCAGGCCGTGGCACTCGGCTTCTTTTTCGCACCAGTGCCAGGCGGATTTGTAGCCGGCCTTGTAGAGAATCTCGGCGTAGGCGTCGGCGCCCAGCACTTCCTCGATGCCCATGTGGTTGTTGACGAAGAAGTGACGCGGCACGTACAGCATCGGCAGGGCGTCGGAGGTCCAGACACCGGTTTCGCTGTCGACTTCGATAGGCAGTTGCGGGGCGATCTTGGCCATGAAAACTTGACTCCGGAAATTCGTGATGTGCCTGCGGCGCGAGTGGCCGCAGGTAAGGATTCAGTGATGCAGCGGGGTTTACTCGCCCCAGACGTCCTTGAGGACGTTCACCCAGTTCTCGCCCATGATCTTGCGCACTACCCGCTCAGGATGGCCGCGCTTGAGCAGCGTCTCGGTGAGGTTCGGGAACTCGCCCACGGTGCGGATGCCCAGGGGGTTGATGATCTTGCCGAAGCTGGTCAGGCGACGGGCGTAGCCCTTGTCGTGGGTCAGCATTTCGAAGAAATCCTGGCCATGGCCCTGGGTGAAGTCGGTGCCGATGCCGATGGCGTCCTCGCCGACGATGTTCATGGTGTATTCGATGGCTTCGGCGTAGTCGTCGATGGTCGAATCGATGCCCTTGGCCAGGAACGGCGCGAACATGGTCACGCCGACGAAACCACCGTGGTCGGCAATGAACTTCAGCTCTTCATCGGATTTGTTGCGCGGGTGTTCTTTCAGGCCGGACGGCAGGCAGTGGGAGTAGCAGACCGGCTTTTTCGATTCGAGGATGACTTCTTCGGAAGTCTTGGAACCGACGTGGGACAGGTCGCACATGATGCCGACGCGGTTCATCTCGGCGACGATCTCGCGACCGAAGCCCGACAGGCCGCCGTCGCGCTCGTAGCAGCCGGTGCCCACCAGGTTCTGGGTGTTGTAGCACATCTGCACCACACCGACGCCGAGCTGCTTGAATATCTCGACGTAGCCGAGCTGGTCTTCGAAGGCATGGGCGTTCTGGAAGCCGAAGATGATGCCGGTCTTGCCCTGCTCCTTGGCGCGACGGATGTCGGCGGTGGTTTTCACCGGGATCACCAGGTCGCTGTTCTCGCGGATCAGTTTCTGGCTGGCGACGATGTTGTTGATGGTGGCCTGGAAACCTTCCCACACCGACACGGTGCAGTTGGCTGCGGTCAGGCCGCCCTTGCGCATGTCTTCGAACAGGTCGCGGTTCCACTTGGCAATGATCAGCCCGTCGATAACGATGCTGTCGGCGTGCAATTCGGCTGGGCTCATCAGGCAGTCCCCTTGTTAGCGATTCATGCGCCGAATCGTGTGCCGGCGCTTTGGGGCCAGCATATGCCTGAGGGCCGTCGCGACCCGGTGCAAAAACGACAGGGGAATTGCCGAAAGCGTCAATCCACGACAATGGGCTACAACGGGCCCACCCTGCCCGTCTGTTCTTTACCCGACGCTTGCGCCAGAATCCGCCGCATCACTGGTTTTCACTGGACTTGAGCGGCAACGCGATGAAATCACTTTTCCTGGCATTGGCACTGATCAGCACCCTGGCACACGCAACCGAAGACACCGAGCCCAACCCCTGCGACGAAGTTGAAAACGACGTCCAGACCCTGGCCTGCTCGGCCTATGGCAAAACCGCCGCCGAACAATTACTGGGCGAAAACCTGCAGAGCCTCTTGGAGCGCCTGCAAACCCGCTACGCCAGCGACAAGGCCCAGCTCAACGACATCACCGCCAAGGTCAAGACCGCGCAGCAACTGTGGCAAAAACAGCGCGACGCCGACTGCGCCATCGCCGCCTTCCCGGCCAAACCTGGCAGCGACGCCTACAAAATCGCCGAAAACGACTGCATGGCCCAGGTGAGCGACGATCGGTCGGAGTTTTTGGAGTCGATTGGGCAGGAGTAACTCTTCTATGAATAACCACTTGATTCCCCATGAAGTCGTCAGCCATATCGTTGACGGCGCAACCACTGTCCGTGCCTGGCGCGAGCATTTGAATCTTACTCAGGATGAAGTCGCCAAGCGCCTGGGTATTTCCCAACCGGCGTTTGCCCAGCAAGAATCTGTGGCCAAACCTCGCCGGGCCACTCGTGAAAAGATTGCTATTGCCTTTGGCATTCACGCTGACCAACTGGAACTATAAGTCCCGAGAGAACACGCTCTCCAAGGATGAATCAGCCAGCGCCGTCTACACTGGCTGCATACCCGTCCGAGCCGGGCTGTACAGACGAGTCACACACGATGATCAGAGGATTTTCGTATGCACTCTCTTACCGCCTTGCCCATTTATGGGTTAACCATCTTTATCGCCATCGTGCTGGGCATCGAAGCCGGTCGACGGGTCGGCAACCGTCACCTGGCCCAGGACCCGGACGGCGCTCGCCAGGGCATCGGGGCCATCGAAGGCGCGGTGTTTGGCCTGCTGGCGCTGCTGATTGCCTTTACCTTCTCCGGCGCGGCTTCGCGCCTGGATCAGCGCCGTGCATTGATCGTCGCCGAAACCAACGCCATGGGCACCGCCTGGTTGCGCCTGGACCTTCTGCCCGCCAGTGAACAACCGCAGATCCGCCAGGCATTCCGGGACTATGTCGATGCGCGCATCGAATACTACCGCGACTTGCGCGAGGATGAAGTCGACGAAGCGGCCCATGACCGAGCCAATGACCTGCAGCAAGCCATCTGGAAACATACCGTCGCAGCGCTGCAACAGATGCCCACACCGACCCTGGGCACACCCGTGCTGCAAGCACAAAACGAAATGATCGACATCACCACGACGCGCGCCGTGGCTCATGAAACCCATCCGCCCCTGACCATTTACCTGATGCTGGTGACCATGACCCTGATCAGCGCCCTGCTGATTGGCTACGGCATGGCCGGCACCCGGCAACGCAACTGGCTGCACAGCCTCGGCTACGCGGCGGTAATGGTCTGCGTGCTGTATGTGATTCTGGATTTCGAATACCCGCGCTTTGGCGTGATCCGGGTCGATTATTTCGACAAGATCATGCTGGACCTGCGAGCGAGCATGAATTGAGCAAGGTGGATAGACTGGCGCTCCAGACCTCCGGAATCCAAGGCCACCCATGATCATCTGCGGCATCGAAATCAAAGGCAGCGAAGCGATCATCGCCGTTGCCTCGCTAGACCAGCAAGCGTTGAGCCACGTTGCGCTGAGCACCAAGAAAATCGCCCTGGACGACGATGACGACGCCGCCAACGTCAAGGCTTTCGCCGCCCAGGTGCGGACGTTCGTGACGGACAACGGCATCGAACGCATCGCCATCAAGAAGCGCAGCAAGAAAGGCGAGTTCGCCGGTGGCCCGACCACGTTCAAGATCGAAGGGGTTTTCCAGTTGCTGGAGGGTTGTGAGGTAACGCTGCTGTCGCCGCAGACCATCAACGCCCAGAGCAAGAAACATGACTTCGCCCTGCCAGCGACGCTGAACAAGTATCAGCATGAAGCCTATAAAGCAGCCTGCTCGGCGCTGATGAAGAAATAGACCTTTCCCAGCCGAACGGGCACCTGTGGGGAGTTTTTTGTGGGAGCAAAGCTTGCTCGCGATGAAAGCGATGCGGTCCTTCAGAAACCGAGTCGACTGTTTCGCGAGCAAGCTTTGCTCCCATAAAATCCCCTCTCCACACAGCTCACTATGCTCGACCGCCAATCGGGTCAGGACCGATTCTGTTGCTGGCGATACCCCTTCAACCACTCCGCAAACGCCTTGTCCTCCAACGCATAACCACCGCGATTGGATTTCCACACCAATTCCTTTTCACGCAACGCATCGATACACGATTGGATGGTCTGGGTACCGGGCACGACTTCGCTTCCCATGCTCTTCAATGCCTTGCTCACCGCCTCCAATGTTGAATCGGTGAAGGGCGCGAAGGGCTCGTTGTTCTGCGAGCGCTCGGCCATGACCTGCAACACGGCCCGTTGCGGCACCGTCAGGGCGTTCCAGGCGCTCTCGAATTCGGTCCAGACGCCGGCGCGCAGCATTTCGGCGCTGTTGCGCAGCAACTCCCCCAAATGGCTCGCCTCGCCCAGTTCCAGGGCAATTTCGCCGATGACGCTGCGCAACATCTCCGGACGGCGCCCTACCAACTCGAACGCCTGGTCCAGGTCATCGGCGTTGAACTGATTGGTCTGGGCCAAGTGTGCGTTCAAATGGGCGGTGTAGGCCTGGGTGAAGGCTTTGCCCAGCAAAGGGAACGGCGTGATGCTGGATCCGTAGAACGGTTGGTTGCGACTCAGCACCAAGTGGGCGAGCTTGTCGCGATTGGAACCGGTGAACACCAGCCGCAGGCCACTGGTATCGCCCTCGCGCCCCTGGTTGAGCTGGTCACGGGCCGCCTTGAGGCCAAACATCGCGTTGACCCCGGCCTCGGTGGTCAAGGCATGCTGGGCTTCATCGATTACCAGCACCACGGTTTTATCCGCGGCACGGTGCAACAGCTCCAGTGCCTGGGTCAGCGTCGCCCCTTCGGGCAGTTGCGGCTGGCTGAAATCCCACGACAACGTGCGCAAGAAGCTGAGTTTGTCGATGCCCATGGATTTGGCGAGCTTGCGGATGCCCTTCTCATAAGGCACCAGTGCTCCGGCGATGGCCGAAGCGATCAAGTCGGCAGGGTCCTTCTCCTTGTTGGCCCAAAGGTCGACGTAGACCGCGAGCCAACCTCGCGTCTCGCATTCGGGAATCAAGTCCTCGCGCAGGAACGTACTTTTTCCGGTACGCCTTGGCGCGGCCAGGAACAGGCCTGAGGTGTAATCCTGGATCCCGGCGCCGGCCAGCCCATCGACAATATTGCGGGCCAGATCAGGACGCCGGAAGACAAAACCGGGGTGCTTGGACATGGTTTTATACTCAATTATGGCGACAGGTATAATTTATAGTCGCGAGTATAATTGAGTATAAAAGCCTGTCAAACCAGCTCCCGACCATCCCCCTGCCGCCGCCGATCCTCCCGCGGACACCGTGCGAACCGGGTCCGATAGCTGCGGGTGAAATACGAAGGCGACTCAAACCCGCAGGCGATGCTCACTTCCAGCACGCTCATGTCGGTCTGGCGCAGCAACTGCCGGGCCTTTTCCAGGCGCAGGCGCAAGTAGAAGTTGCTCGGCGTGTCGTTCAGGTGCAGGCGGAACAGCCTTTCGAGCTGGCGACGAGTGACGTTGATCGACTCGGCCAGCGCCAAAGTACTCAGTGGTGGTTCACTGTGGGTTTCCATCTCGCCGATGACGTGCACCAGCTTCTTGTTGCGAATGCCGTAGCGGTTGGCGATTTCCATGCGCTGGTGATCTTTGCGTGGACGGATGCGGCCGAGCACAAATTGCTCGCTGACCTGGATCGCCAGTTCCGAACCGTGGGCCTGGCCGATCAGGTCGAGCATCAGGTCGATGGACGCGGTGCCGCCCGCACAAGTGATACGGCGACGGTCGATTTCGAACAGTTCCTGGGTCACGCCAAGCTGCGGATAAGACTCCTTGAATGCCTCGATGGCTTCCCAGTGCAACGTCACCCGGTGCCCTTCCAGCAGCCCCGCCTCGGCCAGGACCACGCTGCCGGTGTCGATGCCGCCCAGGATCACGCCTTCGTTGTCCAGCCGATGCAGCCAGCGTTCCAGTGCCGGGGTGACAAACTTCAGCGGCTCGAACCCCGCCACCACCCAAAGGGTCGCGCCTTTCTTCAAGGGCTCCAGCGCGGCATCGGCGTTGACCGACATGCCATTGCTCGCCAGCACCGCCCCGCCATCGATGCTCAACACATGCCAGCGGTACAACTCGCCGCGAAAGCGATTGGCGACCCGCAACGGTTCGATGGCCGAGATGAAACCGATGGCCGAGAAACCCGGCATCAACAAGAAGTAGAAATCCTGGGACATGGAGCGCACTCGGTTGACGGGCAGCGTGCGGACCTTGATACGCCAGTTGCAACAACCGTTCAAGAGTCGCTGCAGTGCAAGAGCACGTCGCCGCTGTGCGTTTTGCCCTGCCCGGGGCTGCGTAACGTGGCATCACCGGCGCACAGACACCGGGCCCCATAACAATAAGCTGCCGAGGAACCTGACAATGAAACGACTGATCAGCTACTGCGTTCTCGCACTCAGCGCCACGCCTCTCCTGAGCCCGGCCGCCATGGCCGCCGAGCCCGCCGCCTGCCAGAACGTACGCCTGGGCGTGGTCAACTGGACCGACGTCATCGCCACCAGCGCCCTGACTCAAGTGATGCTCGACGGCCTCGGCTACAAGACCAAGCAAACCAGCGCCTCCCAACAAATCATCTTCGCCGGCATCCGCGACCAGCGCCTGGACCTGTTCCTCGGCTACTGGAACCCGTTGATGACCCAGACCATCACCCCGTTCGTCGAGGCCAAGCAGGTCAAGGTGCTGGAGCAGCCCAGCCTCAAGGACGCCCGCGCCACCCTGGCCGTGCCGACCTACCTGGCCGACAAGGGCCTGAAGACCTTCGCCGACATCGCCAAATTCGAAAAAGAGTTGGGCGGCAAGATCTACGGCATCGAACCCGGCTCCGGCGCCAATACCCAGATCAAGGCGATGATCGCCAAGAACCAGTTCGGCCTGGGCAAATTCCAACTGGTGGAGTCCAGCGAAGCCGGCATGCTCGCCGCCGTGGACCGTGCCGTGCGGCGCAAGGAAGCCGTGGTGTTCTTCGGCTGGGCCCCGCACCCGATGAACGTCAACGTGCAAATGACCTACCTCACCGGCAGCGAAGACGCCCTCGGCCCGAACGAAGGCATGGCCACCGTGTGGACCGTCACCGCGCCGAACTACGCCGAGCAATGTCCGAACGTCGGTCGCTTGCTGAGCAACCTGACCTTCAGCGCCGAAGACGAGAGCCGGATGATGCAACCGTTGCTCGATCACAAGGACCCGCTCGAATCGGCCCGGCAATGGCTCAAGGATCATCCGCAAGACAAACAACGTTGGCTCGAAGGCGTGACCACCTTCGACGGCAAACCGGCCGCGGACAACCTGAAACTCACCAGCAACTGATCAACCGATCGCCATCTGCGCAGCAGTACAAGGGCTGCGCAGTGACTCACCACGCCTGAAGGAACCCGCACCATGAACCACGACGTCATCATCACCTGCGCACTCACCGGTGCTGGCGACACGACCGCCAAGAGCCCCCACGTGCCGGTCACCCCGAAACAGATCGCTGCCGCTGCCGTGGAGGCGGCGAAAGCCGGGGCCACGGTGGTCCATTGCCACGTCCGTGACCCGCAGACCGGCAAGTTCAGCCGCGACGTGGCGTTGTACCGCGAAGTGATGGAGCGCATCCGTGAGGCGGACGTGGACATCATCGTCAACCTCACCGCCGGCATGGGCGGCGACCTGGAGATCGGCGGCGGCGAACGACCGATGGAGTTCGGTCCCAACACCGACCTGGTAGGCCCGCTGACCCGCCTGGCTCATGTCGAGGAGCTGTTGCCGGAAATCTGCACATTGGATTGCGGCACCCTGAACTTCGGCGACGGCGACACCATTTACGTTTCCACCCCGGCACAACTGCGGGCCGGCGCCAAGCGCATCACTGAGCTGGGGGTCAAGGCCGAGCTGGAGATCTTCGACACCGGTCACCTGTGGTTCGCCAAGCAACTGATCAAGGAAGGCCTGCTGGACAACCCGCTGTTCCAGCTCTGCCTGGGCATCCCGTGGGGGGCTCCGGCCGACACCACTACCATGAAAGCCATGGTCGACAACCTGCCGGCCGACGCGGTGTGGGCCGGCTTCGGCATCGGTCGCATGCAAATGCCGATGGCCGCCCAGGCGGTGCTGCTGGGGGGCAACGTGCGGGTCGGGCTGGAAGACAACCTTTGGCTGGACAAAGGCGTGCTCGCCACCAACGGCCAACTGGTGGAGCGCGCCGGAGAAATCCTCAGCCGCCTTGGGGCCCGCGTGCTCACGCCGGCGGAAGGTCGCAAGAAAATGGGCCTGGTGCAGCGCGGCTGAACCGAATCAATTCCTTGGATCTGCAGTGAAGGCAGATTCCATATTCACCACTGACCCAATGTGGGAGCGGGCTTGCTCGCGAAGAGGCCGGTACATCCGATGGTTCTCCTGTGGAAGGAATGCCGTCTTCGCGAGCAAGCCCGCTCCCACACTTTTTAGATCACCGACCTTTTCAGGAAACCACCATGAGCTTTATCACCGACATCAAGACCTTCGCCGCCCTGGGCAGCGGTGTGATCGGCAGCGGCTGGGTCAGCCGGGCCCTGGCCCATGGCCTCGACGTCGTCGCCTGGGACCCCGCGCCGGGTGCCGAGGCGGCGCTGCGCAAACGCGTCGCCAACGCCTGGGGCGCCCTGGAGAAACAAGGCTTGGCTCCCGGCGCTTCGCAAGATCGGCTGCGCTTTGTCGCCACCATCGAAGAATGCGTGCGCGACGCTGATTTCATCCAGGAAAGCGCTCCCGAGCGACTGGAACTCAAGCTCGAACTGCACGCCCAGATCAGCGCCGCCGCCAAGCCAAACGCGTTGATCGGTTCCAGTACCTCGGGCCTGCTGCCAAGCGAGTTCTATGAGAACGCCACCCACCCGGAACGCTGTGTGGTCGGGCACCCGTTCAACCCGGTCTACTTGTTGCCACTGGTGGAAGTGGTCGGCGGCAAAAACACCGCCCCCGAAGCGGTGCAAGCAGCGATGGAAGTCTACGAATCCCTCGGCATGCGGCCATTGCACGTACGCAAGGAAGTCCCCGGCTTCATCGCCGACCGCCTGCTCGAAGCGCTGTGGCGCGAAGCCCTGCACCTGGTCAACGACGGTGTCGCCACCACCGGGGAAATCGACGATGCGATCCGCTTTGGCGCCGGCCTGCGCTGGTCATTCATGGGTACGTTCCTGACCTACACCCTGGCCGGCGGCGATGCCGGCATGCGGCACTTCATGGCCCAGTTCGGCCCGGCACTGCAACTGCCATGGACCTACCTGCCGGCGCCGGAGCTGACCGAGAAGTTGATCGATGATGTAGTGGACGGCACGAGCGAGCAATTGGGCAGCCACAGCATCTCGGCCCTGGAGCGCTATCGTGATGATTGCCTGCTGGCGGTGCTGGAGGCTGTGAAGACCACCAAGGAAAAGCACGGAATGTCTTTCACTGAATAACCCCCGTGGGAGCGGGCTTGCTCGCGAAGAGGCCGGTACATCCGCTCAATATCGCGCGGTAGATACACCGTCTTCGCGAGCAAGCCCGCTCCCACATGAATCCCTCTCTTCTGTTGGATCGTCGTCATGCCCACCCTCACCACCTACCAAACCCGCATCCTCCCCGAATGGGTCGATTACAACGGCCATCTGCGCGATGCCTTCTACTTGCTGATCTTCAGCTACGCCACCGACGCGCTGATGGACCGGCTCGGCCTGGACAGCCAGAACCGCGAAGCCAGCGGCCACTCGTTGTTCACCCTCGAACTGCACCTCAATTACTTGCACGAAGTGAAGCTCGGCGCGGATGTCGAGGTGCATACGCAGCTCATCGGCCACGACGCCAAACGCTTGCACCTCTACCACAGCCTGCACCTGGTCGGCGGTGATAAAGAGCTGGCCGGCAACGAACAGATGTTGCTGCATGTCGACCTGGCCGGCCCGCGCTCAGCGCCATTTACCGAGCAGACCCTGGACCGACTCAAAGCCCTGTTGGACAGCCAAGCCGACCTGCCGACACCGACCTGCATCGGTCGAGTCATCGCCCTGCCACCCACCCGATAAGCCTCGACCAGGAGATCGCCATGAACACCGCTGCCGCTGTTGCCGACTTCCGACGCTATCCGCTTGTCCAGGCATTGACCGCTGCGACCCCCTTGACCAACCGGGTGCAAGTGACGTGGGCCGACGGCCGGGTCAGCCCGTTCCATCATCAATGGCTAAGGGACAACTGCCCGTGCCCGCAATGCGTCTACAGCGTTACCCGCGAGCAGGTCCTAGAGATTGTCGATGTCCCGGAAGACGTGACGCCCCGCCACATCAACATCGACGACGCGGGCCACCTGTGTGTGGTTTGGCAGGATGGCCACCGAAGCCTATTCGATCCGGGCTGGTTGCGCGCCCATGCGTATGACGATCAATCCAGGGCCGAACGCCTGGCAAACAAGCCACGCCGCCAGCTGTGGCGGCATGACCTGGAACTGCCTGTGTTCGAATACCAGGCACTGCTGACGGATGCCGACGCGCTGCTGCAATGGCTTCTGGCGGTGCGCGACATCGGCCTGACCCAAGTACGCGGCGTGCCCACCGAGCCCGGCTCGCTGAAACAGATCGCCCAACGCATTTCCTTTATCCGCGAGAGCAACTTCGGCGTGTTGTTCAACGTGCAGTCCAAGGCCGATGCCGACAGCAACGCGTACACCGCTTTCAACCTGCCGCTGCACAGCGACCTGCCGACCCGTGAGTTGCAACCGGGTTTGCAATTCCTGCACTGCCTGGTGAACGACGCCGACGGCGGCGAGAGCATTTTTGTCGACGGTTTTGCCATTGCCCAGACGCTGCGCCAGGAAGACCCCGAGGCCTTCGACGCGCTGTGCCAGATCCCGGTGGAGTTTCGCAACAAGGACCGCCACAGCGACTACCGCTGCCTGGCGCCCATCATCGCGCTGGATGCGCTGGGGCAGGTCGCGGAAATCCGCATGGCAAACTTCCTGCGCGGGCCCTTCGACACCTCGGTCGAGCAAATGCCCAGGCTCTACCGCGCCTACCGCCGCTTTATCGCCCTGACCCGCGAGCCGCAATTTCGCCTGGTGCAACGCCTCGAACCCGGCCAGCTCTGGTGCTTCGACAACCGCCGCACCCTCCATGCCCGCAACGCCTTCGACCCGGCCTCCGGGGCCCGGCATTTCCAGGGGTGTTACGTGGATCGGGATGAGCTGTTGTCGCGGATTCTGGTGTTGCAGCGTTAGACCGCGTAACGGCCATTCGCGAGCAAGCCCGCTCCCACAGGAATCCGCATTCCCATGTGGGAGCGGGCTTGCTCGCGAAGGCGCCCGACCAAACAACCCAATTTTTCCCTGATTTTCACAGGCAAAAAAATCCCCGATCAAGCCGTGACAGGATCGGGGCAGGAGCGTTACTGGAGGAGCCGTCGCGCGAGGGTGACCAAACCATCGTGATTCAGCTTGGGGCCAGTGTGCCCAGTCCAGGCCCGGGCAAGTTAGCCGAAAACGACGCCTCCATAGTCATTCATGACATTGCGACCATTTACCCTTGCCGCCGCTTCGGGTGGCTACCAGAATCGAGACACGACCCCAATCCCTGAACAAGGAAAAGCGTCATGATGCACGCCGATTTGATCGACCAGGAAGACCTGCTGGGCCACCTCAAGGCTCTGGGACTGCAAATACCCAGCGGCTCCACCGCCGAGCAGGCATGCGAATGCGCCGTGCGGGGGCTGGACAGGGCCCGCGCCAATGAATTGCGGCGGATGGTCAAGGACATGTACACCAGCAGCGCCACCATCCTGCCGGCCGTGCGCCAGGCGATCGATAAGCAGCTGTTGCCGGCGTTGACGCAATACCAGCAGAACCACAGCGCCTGACCTTGTGGCGAGGGAGCTTGCTCCCGCTGGGCTGCGTAGCAGCCCCAAAAAGCTTGGGACCGCTGCGCGCTGGAGCGCCAGCCCGGTCCAGCGGGAGCAAGCTCCCTCGCCACAAAAGCGCTGCGGTTTAGAGCCTCACACTGGCAAACGTCGACTCATTACGCGCCTGGCTCAGCGCCGACAGCGGCCCGGACAAGGGCGACAGCACCAGCGCCTGCGGCAGCGGCATCATCGCCACCTGTTGCGTGGTGTTGGAACCGACGCGCTCGTCGCGCGGCGGAATGCCGAAGTACTCTCGGTAGCATTTGGAGAAGTGCGGGGTGGAGACGAAGCCGCACACCGAGGCCACTTCGATGATCGACATCGGCGTCTGCTTGAGCAGTTGCCGCGCACGGATCAGCCGCAGCTTGAGGTAATAGCGCGACGGCGAGCAGTGCAGGTATTTCTGGAACAACCGCTCCAGCTGACGCCTGGATACAGCGACGTACACCGCCAATTCGTCCAGGTCGATCGGCTCTTCGAGGTTGGCCTCCATCAACGCGACGATTTCCTGCAACTTCGGCTGGTTGGTGCCAAGCATGTGCTTGAGCGGCACACGCTGGTGATCCTGCTCGTTGCGGATACGCTCGTAGACAAACATTTCCGAGATCGCCGCCGACAGCTCACGACCGTGATCGCGGCTGATCAGATGCAGCATCATGTCCAGCGGCGCGGTGCCGCCGGAGCTGGTGAAGCGGTTGCGGTCGAGGGTGAACAGGCGGGTACTCATCGATACCCGCGGGAAAGCTTCCTGCATCGCCGCCAGGCATTCCCAGTGCACGCTGCAATCGAAACCGTCCAGCAGGCCGGCGCAGGCCAGGGCCCAGCTGCCGGTGCAGACCGCGCCGAGGCGACGGGACTGGCGGGCCTGGCCTTGCAGCCATGACACGTGTTCACGGGTTACGGTGCGCTGGATGCCGATACCGCCACAGACGATGACCGTGTCCAAGGGCGGTGCCTTGTGCATGGAGGCGTCGGGGGTGATCTGCAAGCCATCACTGGCCCATACCTGGCCGCCGTCGACGGTCAGGGTGGTCCAGCGATACAGCTCGCGACCGGACAGTTGGTTGGCCATGCGTAGCGGTTCCACCGCGGACGCCAGGGAAATCAGCGTGAAATTGTCCAGCAGCAAAAAGCCGATGGATTGAGGCGCACGGTTCTGGGGTTGGGCCCCGGAGTTGGACGTCGTCATCGCGGTATCTCCTCACACAAAGCGGGTGATGGCCTCAGGCGGAGGCTCTTGTTATTGCCCATCATTCTCTTGCGTGAGACGGGGCTTTATCGGGATAGAGCAATTGCCATGCCTAAAATTGAATGTGTGTTCAATAAATCCTGAAAACGACATGGCGGCCTGTCTATATAAGGGGTGGATCAAGTCCAGGTTTTAGCTGCCATCCATGGCGGCAGGCACCGGTCACAAAGGGCCGTGAGCAGTTCGGTAGCACTTGTGGGAACTGGGCTGCGCCGTTTGCGCGAGGGTTGTCACCGCAAGCGCGGGGACGGACGGTGGGGCGGCGTACAAAGGCGTGACCGACAAGTCACGCCTTATCTGTTTGCGACGCGCTAAAAGGTGGCGCGTTTGCGGATGGGTGTTCATTTTACGAGCGGTTTTTACATTCATCTGTGGCGAGGGAGCTTGCTCCCGCTCGACCGCGAAGCGGTCGCAAATCCGGCTTGCGAAATATTCCTGACATCATGACGTCGCCTGGGGGCGCTTCGCGCCCCAGCGGGAGCAAGCTCCCTCGCCACAGAGTGCGGTGGAGATTTCGAATCAGCACTCCACCGCACTGACCGCCAAGCCACCGCGCGAAGTCTCTTTATATTTGTCATGCATGTCGGCACCGGTATCGCGCATGGTGCGGATCACCCGGTCCAGGGAGATGAAATGCTGGCCGTCACCGCGCAAGGCCATTTGGGCGGCGTTGATGGCCTTGACCGCGGCGATCGCGTTGCGCTCGATGCACGGCACCTGCACCAGGCCGCCGACTGGGTCGCAGGTCAGGCCGAGGTTGTGCTCCAGGCCGATTTCCGCGGCGTTGCACAATTGCTCCGGCGTGGCCCCGAGGATCTCCGCCAAGCCCGCCGCCGCCATGGCGCAAGCCGATCCCACCTCGCCCTGGCAGCCGACTTCGGCGCCGGAGATCGAGGCGTTCTTCTTGCACAGGATCCCGACGGCCGCCGCACCCAGGAAATAATCCACGACGTTGGCGTCGGTGACCGCTTCGCTGAATTTCATGAAGTAATGCAGCACCGCCGGGATGATTCCCGCCGCACCGTTGGTCGGCGCGGTGACCATGCGCCCGCCGGCGGCGTTCTCCTCGTTGACCGCCAGGGCGAATAGGTTGACCCACTCCATGGCGCTCAGGGTCGAGCCGATGACATTGGGCTTGTTCAGCTCTTGCAGGCTGCGGTGCAACTTGGCCGCGCGCCGACGCACATTCAAGCCGCCCGGCAGGATGCCCTCGTGCTTGAGGCCCTGCTCGACGCAGTCCTGCATGGCCCGCCACAGTTTCATCAGGCCACTGCGAATCTCTTCCTCGGAACGCCAGACCTTTTCGTTGGCCAGCATCAACTCGGCCACCCGCAGGTCGTGAGTGCGGCACAACTGGAGCAATTCTTCGGCGCTGGAAAAATCGTACGGCAGCTCAGTGCGATCCAAGTCCACCACGCCGCTGGTGGCCTGGGCCTGATCGACGACAAAGCCCCCGCCGACCGAGTAATACGTGTCACGGTGCAGCTCGCCGTCGGCGCCCTCGGCCACCAGGGTCATCGCATTGGGGTGGAACGGCAGGTTCTCGTCGATCAAGCGCATGTCCCGGGACCATACGAACGGTACCGGCAGGCGACCGTCGAGCAGCAGGGTCTGGGTTTCACGCAGCAACTCGATGCGCGGGCCGATCTGCGACGGGTCGATTGCGTCCGGCCACTCCCCCATCAGGCCCATGATCACGGCGTTGTCGCTGCCGTGGCCGATGCCGGTGGCCGACAGCGAACCGAACAATTGCACTTCGACCCGACGCACATCATTGAGCAGGGCCTTGGCCTTCAGCGCTTCAACGAACAGCGCCGCGGCACGCATGGGGCCCACGGTGTGGGAACTGGACGGGCCGATACCGATTTTGAACAAGTCGAAAACGCTGATTGCCATTGCCGATAACCTCCAGAACAGGCACATCCGGGCGCAGGAGCGTCCGGTGACGGAGCTGCTACGCTCAACGCCGGGATGGCCGCATCATCCGGTTTTTGCCTGGGTGCCCGACGTCTGACACCGACGCAATCATGCCCAGCAACGCCGCCCCTCCCTGCCCCCGGTTTTGCGGCGTTTTTCTGCGTGTCAGAGGTCCATCGGGGGCGGAAAAAATCTGTAAACGACGTCACCGACACTGGATGCGACCATCCCTGTACTGGATACGACCCACCCTGTAGGCGTCAGATTTGCACTGGTACATGATCGGTTACGGCTCGTTTGCAAGGCCGCGTGTCAGAAGAGTGCCCACGCGCCACCAACCGCAACATCCATAAGCGCGGTTGTCCTGACCGGACACCGCCGATAAAACACCAGGAGTCCACCCATGAAAGGTTCCAAGCCGTTGTTGTTGGCCGCCATGCTGAGTCTTCCGATGCTGGCCAACGCCGCAGAACCCGAAAAGTGCAGCACCGTCAACTTCTCCGATGTCGGCTGGACCGACATTACCGTGACCACGGCGACCACCAGCGTGGTGCTGGATGCGCTGGGCTACAAGACCAAGACCACCATGATTTCCGTGCCGGTGACCTACAAGTCCCTGGCCGATGGCAAGAACATGGACGTGTTCCTCGGCAACTGGATGCCGACCATGGAAAACGACATCAAGGCCTACCGCGAAGCCGGCACCGTGGAAACCGTGCGCACCAACCTCAAGGGCGCCAAGTACACCCTCGCAGTGCCCCAGGGCCTTTATGAGAAGGGACTGAAAGACTTCGCCGACATTCCCAAATTCAAGAAAGAACTCGACGGCAAGATCTACGGCATCGAGCCGGGCAACGACGGCAACCGCCTGATCCAGAGCATGATCGAAAAGAACGCCTTCGGCCTGAAGGACGCCGGCTTCAAAGTCGTCGAGTCGAGTGAAGCGGGCATGCTCTCGCAGGTCGATCGCGCCGCCAAGCGTGGCACCGACGTGGTGTTCCTCGGCTGGGCGCCACACCCGATGAATACCCGTTTCAAGATCCAGTACCTGACCGGCGGCGACGATTTCTTCGGCCCCGACTTCGGTGCCGCGACCGTGGCGACCAACACCCGCAAGGGCTACAGCCAGGAATGCAGCAACGTTGGCCAGCTGTTGAAAAACCTGGAGTTCACCGTCGACATGGAAAGCACGCTGATGGGCAACGTGCTCGACGACAAGATGAAACCTGAGGCCGCCGCCAAGGCCTGGCTGAAGAAAAACCCACAGGTACTCGATACCTGGCTCGCTGGCGTGACCACCATTGACGGTAAACCTGGCCTGGAGGCCGTGAAAGCCAAGCTTGCGCAATAACTGCTTATGTTATGCCGGGCGAGTTCGCTCGCCCGGGCTGTTTATTCCCTTGCATGCGGACGTTCACTACCATGCTTATTGATCAGAAAATACCCTTGGGCCAGTACATCGCGGGCTTTGTCGAATGGTTGACGCAAAACGGCGCCAACACCTTCGACGCAATCGCGCTGTTCCTGGAAACGATGATTCACGGCGTGACGTTTGCGCTGACCTGGTTCAACCCCCTGGCCCTGATCGGCCTCATTGCGCTATTGGCGCACTTCATCCAGCGCAAATGGGGCCTGACTGTATTTGTCATCGCGTCCTTTCTACTGATTCTCAACCTGGGTTACTGGCAAGAGACCATGGAAACCCTCGCCCAGGTGCTGTTCGCGACCCTGGTCTGCGTACTGATCGGCGTGCCGCTGGGCATCGTTGCCGCGCACAAGCCGATGTTCTACACGATGATGCGTCCGGTGCTCGATCTGATGCAGACCGTACCGACCTTCGTTTACCTCATTCCTACCCTGACCCTGTTCGGTCTGGGTGTGGTCCCGGGCCTGATCTCCACGGTGGTGTTCGCGATTGCCGCGCCCATCCGCCTGACCTACCTGGGCATCCGCGACGTTCCGGACGAACTGATGGACGCCGGTAAAGCCTTCGGCTGCTCCCGTCGCCAGCTCCTGTCGCGCATCGAACTGCCCCACGCCATGCCAAGCATCGCCGCCGGTATCACCCAGTGCATCATGCTGTCGTTGTCGATGGTGGTGATCGCCGCGCTGGTGGGCGCCGATGGCCTGGGCAAACCCGTGGTCAACGCATTGAACACCGCCGATATCGCCCTGGGCTTCGAAGCCGGCCTGGCGATCGTCCTGCTGGCGATCATGCTCGACCGAATCTGCAAACAACCCGACGCCAAAGTAGGGGGTGACGCATGAGCATAATTCGCTTTGAAGACGTTGACGTGATCTTCGCCAGGGACCCTCGCGAGGCCCTCAAGCTGCTCGACCAGGGCATGACCCGCAACGAAATCCTGAAGAAAACCGGGCAAATCGTCGGCGTGGAAAAAGCCAGCCTGGACATCGAGAAAGGCGAAATCTGTGTCTTGATGGGCCTGTCCGGCTCCGGCAAATCCAGTCTGCTGCGCTGCATCAACGGCTTGAACACCGTCAGCCGCGGCAAGCTATTCGTCGAGCACGAAAGCCGGCAGATCGACATTGCGTCCTGCACTCCCGCCGAGCTGAAGATGATGCGCACCAAGCGCATCGCCATGGTGTTCCAGAAGTTCGCCCTGATGCCTTGGCTGACGGTGCGCGAGAACATCAGCTTCGGCCTGGAAATGCAGGGCCGACCGGAGAAGGAACGCAAGAAGCTGGTGGATGAGAAGCTTGAGCTGGTAGGCCTGACCCAGTGGCGCAACAAGAAGCCCGACGAATTGTCCGGCGGCATGCAGCAACGGGTCGGCCTGGCCCGCGCCCTGGCGATGGACGCCGACATCCTGCTGATGGACGAACCGTTCTCGGCCCTCGACCCCTTGATCCGCCAAGGCCTGCAAGACGAACTGCTGGAGCTGCAACGCAAGCTGAGCAAGACCATCGTGTTCGTCAGCCACGACCTCGACGAAGCCCTGAAGCTGGGCAGCCGTATCGCGATCATGAAAGACGGCCGGATCATCCAGTACAGCAAGCCGGAACAAATCGTGCTGAACCCGGCCGACGACTATGTGCGCACCTTCGTCGCCCACACCAACCCGCTCAACGTCCTCTGCGGCCGCAGCCTGATGCGCACCCTGGACAACTGCAAGCGCATCAACGGCTCGGTGTGCCTGGACCCGGGCGGCGACTCCTGGCTCGACCTGGCCGACGGCAACACCATCAAGGGCGCCCGGCAGAACGGCGCGGCCCTGGACCTGCAAAACTGGGCTCCAGGCCAAGCGGTCGAAGGCCTGGGCCGACGTCCGACCCTGGTGGACTCCAACATCGGCATGCGCGATGCGTTGCAGATCCGCTACCAGACCGGCAACAAACTGGTGCTCCACGATAATCAGAAAGTCGTCGGGATCCTGGGCGACAGCGAGCTGTACCACGCACTGCTCGGCAAGAACCTGGGCTAAGCCCCCCGCACACAAAAACGCCGCGAGATGATCGCGGCGTTTTTTGTTTGGGCCTTCCAAGGCTGATGCTCATACCAGGTTTGAAATGCTGGTACTGGCTTGGAATGCTGATACTGAGCTTGGAATGCCGATACTGGGCTTGGAATGCTGATAACTGTGGCGAGGGAGCTTGCTCCCGCTCGACTGCGCAGCAGTCGCAATCCAGGCGACACGAACCTTCAGGTACATCGTGCTTGGCCGGTTTGGGGTCGCTCCGCAACCCAGCGGGAGCAAGCTCCCTCACCACAAGGGCTCGCTGCATCGCCTCATTTCAACCAATCGACGGGTGGGCAGCCAACCGACGAGTGTTATAAAGACATCCCCAAAAGTCCTCGCCCCGGCAAATAGCGACGACTTGTCATAGAACTTATTTTTTGTTGATTGAACGTTCAATCAAAACAAAATAGACTGGCCCTCGCCATGACGGACTGCACTCGTCCGCCTGCGGGCCTAAGGAGATGTGCTAGATGCCCAAGGTCGGTATGCAACCCATCCGCCGCCAACAATTGATCGAAGCGACGTTGCAAGCGGTCGATCAGGTCGGCATGGGGGACGCCAGCATTGCGCTGATCGCTCGTTTGGCCGGTGTTTCGAACGGCATCATCAGTCACTACTTTCAGGACAAGAACGGCCTGATCGCGGCCACGGCCCAGTACCTGATGAGCGTCCTGAGCGAGAACGTCACCGCGCGCCGGCAGGCGCTGGAGGACTCGAGTCCGCGGGCTCACCTCAAGGTGATCATCGAAGGCAACTTCGACGCCAGCCAGGTCAACGGCCCGGCAATGAAAACCTGGCTGGCCTTCTGGGCCACCAGCATGCATCACCCGTCTTTGCACAGGTTGCAGCGGATCAACGATCACCGTCTGTATTCCAACCTGTGTTGCCAGTTCCGCCGCGTGTTGCCCGTTGACCAGGCACGCAGCGCGGCACGGGGCCTGGCCGCGCTGATTGACGGTTTGTGGCTGCGCGGCGCGCTGTCGGGAGACGCGTTCGATACCGCCCAGGCGCACCAGATCGCTTACGAATACATGGATTTCCAACTGGCCAAAACAGGAGCGCCAGAGCACACAGAACCGCTCGACTCCTGAACCGTCACCGCAGCGCGTAGTCAGCTATAAACGACACGCTCGGTGGCCAGCCAACCACTCATGCACTTGCGAGGACTTTATGGCCCGTTTCGAACTGCAAAAACTCTACATCGATGGCGCGTACAGCGATGCCAGCGGCGACGCCACTTTCGAAGCCATCAACCCGGCCAACGGTGAAGTACTCGCCCTGGTGCAGCGCGCAACGTTCGAAGACGTCGAGCGCGCCGTGGTCAGCGCCGAAAAGGGCCAGAAAGTCTGGGCCGCCATGACTGCCATGCAGCGTTCGCGCATCCTGCGTCGCGCCGTGGAAATCCTGCGCGAGCGCAACGATGAACTGGCCGCCCTGGAAACCCTGGACACCGGCAAATCCTTCTCCGAAACCAAATACGTCGACATCGTCACCGGTGCCGACGTGCTGGAATACTACGCCGGCCTGGTGCCTGCCATCGAAGGCGAGCAGGTTCCGCTGCGCACCACATCCTTCGTCTACACCCGCCGCGAGCCCCTGGGCGTGGTGGCCGGTATCGGCGCGTGGAACTACCCGATCCAGATCGCCCTGTGGAAATCCGCACCGGCCCTGGCCGCCGGCAACGCGATGATCTTCAAGCCCAGCGAAGTCACCTCGCTGACCACGCTGAAACTGGCCGAGATCTACACCGAAGCCGGCGTTCCAGCGGGCGTGTTCAACGTCCTGACCGGCAGCGGCCGTGAAGTCGGCACCTGGCTGACCGAGCATCCGCGCATCGAGAAAATTTCCTTCACCGGCGGCACCGACACCGGCAAGAAAGTCATGGCCAGCGCCTCGAGCTCGTCGCTCAAGGACGTGACCATGGAGCTGGGCGGCAAGTCGCCGCTGATCATCTTCGACGACGCCGACCTGGATCGCGCCGCCGACACCGCGATGATGGCCAACTTCTACAGCTCCGGCCAGGTCTGCACCAACGGCACCCGCGTGTTCGTGCCGAGCCACCTCAAGGCCGCGTTCGAAGCCAAGATCGCCGAGCGCGTGGCGCGCATCCGCGTCGGCAACCCAGAAGACGAAAACACCAATTTCGGCCCGCTGGTGAGCTTCGCCCACATGGAAAGCGTGCTGGGCTACATCGAGAAAGGCAAAGCCGAAGGCGCGCGCCTGCTGTGCGGCGGCGGTCGCCTGACCGAAGGCGAATTCGCCAAGGGCGCATTTGTCGCCCCGACGGTCTTCACCGATTGCACCGATGACATGACCATCGTGCGTGAAGAAATCTTCGGCCCGGTGATGAGCATCCTCACCTACGACACCGAAGAAGAAGTGATCCGCCGTGCCAACGACACCGACTTCGGCCTGGCCGCCGGCGTCGTGACCCGCGACCTGAACCGCGCCCACCGCGTGATCCACCAGCTTGAAGCCGGCATCTGCTGGATCAACGCCTGGGGCGAATCGGCAGCGGAAATGCCGGTCGGTGGCTACAAGCAATCAGGTGTGGGCCGTGAGAACGGTATCAGCTCGCTGAACAACTTCACCCGCATCAAGTCGGTACAGGTCGAGTTGGGCGATTACACGTCGGTGTTCTGATCTGACACCGAGCCTGAGGCCGGGGCCTTTGTGGCGAGGGAGCTTGCTCCCGCTGGGCCGCGAAGCGGCCCCGACTCAGGCCTCAAGGTCATCCAGATAGAACACGGTCGCCCAGTTTGCGACTGCTACGCAGCCGAGCGGGAGCAAGCTCCCTCGCCACAGAGAATATGGCACTCGATGACCGCGACCTGAACCCAATTCAAAAAGAGGGTGCATTTCATGTCCCAAGAATTCGATTACATCATCATCGGTGCCGGCTCGGCCGGTAATACCCTGGCCACCCGCCTGACCGAAGACGAAGGCGTCACCGTCCTGCTGCTCGAAGCCGGCGGCCCGGACTATCGCCTGGACTTCCGCACGCAAATGCCCGCTGCCCTGGCGTTCCCCCTGCAGGGCCGTCGCTACAACTGGGCCTACGAGACCGACCCGGAGCCGCACATGAACGGCCGCCGCATGGAGTGCGGTCGCGGCAAGGGCCTGGGCGGTTCTTCGCTGATCAACGGCATGTGCTACATCCGCGGCAACGCCCTGGACTATGACAACTGGGCCAAGCTGCCGGGCCTGGAAGACTGGACCTACCTCGATTGCCTGCCGTATTTCCGCAAGGCCGAAACCCGCGACATCGGCCCGAACGATTACCACGGTGGCGACGGCCCGGTCAGCGTGACCACGCCCAAGGCTGGCAACAACCCGTTGTTCCACGCCATGGTCGAAGCCGGCGTGCAGGCCGGTTACCCCCGTACCGAGGACCTCAACGGCTACCAGCAGGAAGGTTTCGGCCCGATGGACCGTACCGTCACGCCCAACGGCCGTCGCGCCAGCACCGCCCGCGGTTACCTGGACGTCGCCAAGAAACGCTCGACACTGACCATTGTCACCCATGCCTTGACCGACAAGATCCTGTTCGAAGGCAAGCGCGCGGTCGGCGTGCGTTACCTGGTGGGCGCCGCTGAAGAGCGCGTCGAAGCCCGGGCCCGCAAGGAAGTGCTGCTGTGCTCCGGCGCCATCGCCTCGCCGCAGATCCTGCAACGCTCCGGCGTCGGCCCGGCCAAGCTGCTGGAAAACCTCGACATCCCGGTCGTCCACGATCTGCCGGGCGTCGGTGAAAACCTCCAGGATCACCTGGAGTTGTACCTGCAATACGCTTGCACCCAACCGGTCTCGCTGTACCCGTCGCTGCTCTGGTACAACCAGCCAGCCATCGGTGCCGAATGGCTGTTCAACGGCACCGGCATCGGCGCCAGCAACCAGTTCGAGGCTGGCGGTTTCATCCGCACGCGCCCGGATTTCGAATGGCCGAACATCCAGTACCACTTCCTGCCGGTGGCGATCAACTACAACGGCAGCAATGGCGTGAAGGAGCATGGTTTCCAGGCACACATGGGTTCCATGCGTTCGCCCAGCCGTGGTCGGATCCAGGCCAAGTCCAAGGACCCGCGCCAGCACCCGAGCATCCTGTTCAACTACATGGCGACCGAGCAGGACTGGCAGGAATTTCGCGATGGCATCCGCCTGACCCGCGAGATCATGCAGCAACCGGCGCTCGATCCGTTCCGTGGTCGCGAGATCAGCCCGGGTATTGAGGTGCAGACGGACGAACAACTGGACCAGTTCATTCGCGAGCACGCCGAAACCGCGTTCCACCCGTCCTGCTCGTGCAAGATGGGCACCGACGACATGGCCGTGGTGGACAGCGAAGGCCGCGTGCACGGTATGGAAGGGTTGCGCGTGGTCGACGCCTCGATCATGCCGATCATCACCACCGGCAACCTCAACGCACCGACGATCATGATGGCCGAGAAAATCGCCGACAAGATCCGCGGTCGCAAGCCCCTGCCACGCAGCACCGCACCTTACTACGTGGCCGGTAATGCGCCGGTGCGCGGCAAGCCGTTGCGTGAAGTGACGACCGCTACGCAGTAAGACTCATGACCGCGGCGCGGCCTTCGCGAGCAGGCTCGCTCCCACAAGGGTTGGGTGGTGGACACAGATTTTGTGACCACTGAAAAACCCACTGTGGGAGCGGGCTTGCTCGCGAAAGCGGTGGGTCAGCTTGCATCAATGTTGAATGTACCGCCGTCTTCGCGAGCAAGCCCGCTCCCACAGGGGTTCTGAGGCGAACACAGATTTTGTGACCACTGAAAATCCCACTGTGAGAGCGAGCCTGCTCGCGAAGGGGCCAGCCCATTCAGCCTATTTTTTCTGACTGCCACACCGCAAAATTCCCATCTGCCTTGATCCCTCCCCCACCCCAGGCCTACTCTAGAGCCACCGCGTCACTGCGCCGCACCTCGCTGCATCGCCACTCCAGACAAGGAGGTTTCATGTTCGACTTCCACCCCCGGCTCAAGCAGCGGTTCGCTGCCTTGCGCACGGGCGCCGAATTCTTTTCCCTGCGTTATGTGCGCGAATCCGGCCAGCATTTGTCCGTGCGCAAGAACGTCGCCGAACCGCCCAGCCTGAACCGTGATGAAGGTGCGATGCTCACCGTGCGGGTCAACGGGGTCGAAGCCTATGCCGCCACCAACGACCTGTCCCAGGCCGGCCTGCAAGCAGCACTGCAACGCGCCGAGCACCACGCGCGCCAGCTCAAGCCCCATGCCCTGCTCGACCTGCGCGGGCAAGCAGTGTCCAGCGACCGCGCCGATTACTTCTCGCCGCATTTCGACCAGGCCTTCCCGCCGTTGAGCGACTGCTACCAACTGCTCGGCGACGAATCGGCCGCGGTGCCCCGGGACGAACGCCTGGTGAACTGGCAAGCCAGCATCGGCCTGACCCAGGTCGAGCAGATCTACCTCAACAGCGCCGGCGCTGAACTGCGCCAGGCCCAACGCTTCATCTACCCGGCCCTGGACGTCACCGCCTTCGACGGTCACGACAGCCAGACCCGCACCCTGGGTCGGGAGAATTTCGGCCAACAAGGCGGCTTCGACGTGATCAGCCGCTGCGGCCTGATCGGCGCCGGGCCGAAAATCGCCGACCAGGCCTTGCAATTGCTGATGGCGCCGAACACCCCGCAAGGTCCCCGCGACCTGCTGCTGATGCCCGACCAGATGATGCTGCAAATCCACGAGTCCATCGGCCATCCGCTGGAACTGGACCGCATCCTCGGGGATGAGCGCAATTACGCCGGTACCAGCTTCGTCAAGGCCAGCGATTTCGGCCACCTGCAATACGGCTCCGATCTGCTAAACGTAACCTTCGACCCGGACATTCCCGAAGAACTGGCAAGCTACAGCCATGACGACGACGGCAGCGCCGCCAGCAAGCAGTTCCTGATTCGCGAAGGCCTGCTGCTGCGTCCATTGGGCGGGGCACTGTCGCAATTCCGTGCCGGCCTGGACGGTGTCGCCAACAGCCGCGCCTGCGGCTGGAATCGGCCGCCCATCGACCGCATGGCGAACCTGAACATCGAGCCCGGCGACCAATCCCTGGAACAATTGATCCAGGGCATCGAGCACGGCGTGCTGATGCGCACCAACCGCTCCTGGTCCATCGATGATGCCCGCAACAAATTCCAGTTCGGCTGCGAATGGGGCCAGTTGATCGAGAACGGCGAGCTCAAGGGCGTGGTGAAGAACCCCAACTACCGAGGCATTTCCGCGCAATTCTGGAAAAGCCTGCGCGCCGTGGGCGACGCCAGCACCTCGCAAGTCCTTGGCACGCCGAACTGCGGCAAGGGCGAACCGAACCAGGTCATCCGCGTCGGCCATGCATCGCCAGCCTGTGTGTTCAGCAATGTTGATGTGTTTGGGGGAGATGCCTGATGAGCACCACCAATAATCAGGCCGAGGCATTCAAGGTTCTGGTCGACTGGCTGCGCGGCGCCCTGCGTACGCCTGAACAGTTCACCCTCGGCTACGCCGCCGAATCCTCGGCCTTCGTGCGTTTCAACCACGGCAAGGTCCGCCAGGCCGGGCAGGTGCAGCAGGCCAATATCAGCTTCAAATTGATCGACGACGGTCGCCACGCCGACTTGCAGATTACGCTGTCCGGCGACCCCGAGGCCGATGTGCAACGCCTGTCCGAAGGCTTGCAGCAACTGCGCGAAACCTTGCCGCTGCTGCCCCGCGATCCGTACCTGCTGCTCAACCATCATCACTGGCAGAGCAACAATGTGCAGGACCATCCGCTGCCCGAGACGGAGCAGGCCGTTGCCGAAATCACCCGCGCCGCCGAAGGCCTGGACCTGGTGGGCTTCTACGCCGCCGGGCCCATCAGCCGAGGTTTCGCCAGTTCTTCGGGCGCGTTCGGCTGGCATCAGGCCAACAGCTTCAACTTCGATTTCAGCCTGTTCCATGACAACGGCCAGGCAGTGAAAGCCAGCTACGCCGGGCATGTGTGGAGCAGCGAAGGATTTGCCCAACGTTTCGAGCAGGCCCGCGAGCAACTGGCGTTTCTCGGCCGCCCGCTGCGCACGTTGCCGCCCGGCGAATACCGCGCCTATCTGGCGCCGGCCGCCCTGGAAGAGATCATGGGCATGCTCAGTTGGGGCGGGTTCTCGGCCCAGGCCATTGCCAGCAAACAGAGCCCGCTGCAGAAGTTCTATGCTGGCGAAGCCCACTTCAGTCCCAACGTGTGGCTCACGGAGCAGGTCAGCGGCTCCCTGAGCCCGGCGTTTTCCGACGAAGGTTATCCCCGCGACGACCTGGGGCTGATCGCCAAGGGCATGGCCAACGCACAATTGGTCAACTCCCGCAGCGCCGCCGAATACGGCCTCGCGGCCAACGGCGCCAGCCGCTACGAATACCCCACGGCGCTGGACATGCAGGGCGGGCAACTGGAGCAGAAGTACATCCTTGAAGCACTTGGCACAGGGTTGTACATCAGCAACCTCTGGTACCTGAACTACTCGGACCAACCGGCGGCACGCCTGACCGGCATGACCCGTTTCGCCACGTTCTGGGTCGAGAACGGCCAGATCCAGGCACCGGTCAGCACGATGCGTTTCGACGACAGCGTCTACAGCCTGCTGGGCTCGCAACTCGAAGCGCTGACCCGAGAGCGGGAACTTCTGCTCTCGGCCAGCACCTACAGCCAGCGGGCCACGGCCTCGATGTTGTTGCCGGGGGCGTTGGTGAAGCGGTTGACCTTGACGCTGTAGCATCAAGAAGGTGGCTTCCACCTCCTGTGGCGAGGGAGCTTGCTCCCGCTCGGCTGCGAAGCAGTCGTAATCCAGGCGACGCGATCTTTCGGGCACACCGTGTTGGCCGGTTTTGGGGGTGCTTCGCCCCCCAGCGGGAGCAAGCTCCCTCGCCACAAGAGCTTCCTTGCCACAGGTAACTGTTCATTTTTTAAAAGATCCCCTCGCCCCAGGTAATTGTTCACTTTTCATACAAGAGGTCCCATGCCCAACCGCGCCCCGCTCGACGCCGTCACCGCCCGCTGGCTTCCGTGGGTCGTGGCGATTGCCTTCTTCATGCAGTCCCTGGACGGGACCATCCTCAACACCGCCCTGCCCGCCATGGCCAGCGACCTGGCGGAAAACCCGCTGCGCATGCAAGGCGTGATCATTGCCTACATGCTCACCGTGGCGTTGCTGATCCCGGCGTCGGGCTGGATCGCCGACCGCTTCGGCACCAAGAAGATTTTCTTCGGGGCGATCCTGCTGTTCAGCTTCGGCTCACTGCTGTGCGCCTTGTCCAATTCGTTGAGCATGCTGATCGGCGCCCGGGTCGTCCAAGGCCTGGGCGGTGCGCTGATGCTGCCGGTGGGCAGGCTGGTGGTGCTGCGGGCGTATCCGCGCTCGGAACTGGTGCGGATCATGGGTTTCATCACGATCCCTGGCCTGCTCGGCCCACTGATCGGCCCGACCATGGGCGGCTGGATGGTGGAATACCTGACCTGGCACTGGATCTTCATCATCAACCTGCCGGTGGGCGTGATCGGCTGCTACGCGGTGTGGAAATTCATCCCCGACCTGCGTGGCAGCGAGCGCACGCGGTTCGATGGGCTGGGGTTCCTGCTGTTCGGCGCGGCGATGGTGCTGATTACCATCGCCATGGAAGGCCTGGGTGAACTGCACTTGCCGCACCTACGGGTGATGTTGCTGCTGTTCGGCGGCATGGCCTGCCTGGCGGCCTATTGGCTGCGGGCCGGGCACGTCGAAAATGCGCTGTTTCCACCGTCGTTGTTCAAGACCCGGACCTTCGCCGTCGGTATTCTCGGCAACCTCTTCGCGCGCCTGGGCAGCGGTGCCTTGCCGTTCCTGGTGCCGTTGCTGCTGCAAGTCGCCCTGGGTTATTCACCGTCCCAGGCCGGCATGAGCATGCTGCCCCTGGCGGCGGCGGCCATGGTCGCCAAATCCGTGGCCCGACCGCTGATCGAACGCTTTGGCTACCGCGCCGTGTTGACCAGCAACACCCTGGCCCTGGGCCTGATGCTGGCGAGCATGGGCCTGGTCAGCGAACAGACGCCGTACTGGCTGCTGCTGGCGCAACTGGCGGTGCTGGGGGCGATCAACTCGCTGCAATTCACCGCGATGAACACCGTGACCCTGATCGACCTGGACGACGCCAGCGCCAGCAGCGGCAACAGCCTGTTGTCGGTGGTGGCGCAACTGTCCCTGAGCCTCGGCGTGGCCTGCGCCGGCGCGCTGCTGGGCGGCTTTACCGCCCAAGTGGGCAACGATGGGGTGGAGACGGTGCTGGGCGCATTCCAACTGACGTTCGTGACGGTGGGGATCATGGCGATGCTGGCGGCGACGATCTTTTCCCAGTTGTCGAAGCAGGATGGGCGGCGGGACAAGCGGCCGGATGAGCATATCGAGCACTAGGTAGGACTCGGACGGTTTTAAGGCTTCAGGGCTTTTGTGGCGAGGGAGCTTGCTCCCGCTCGGCTGCGCAGCAGACGCAATCCAGGCGACGCGAACTTCCAGGGGCACCGTGTTGGCCGGTTTGGGGCCGCTTCGCGCCCCAGCGGGAGCAAGCTCCCTCGCCACAGGGAATTCGCCCACTTCAGAACTGCGCCACAGCTCGTCCAGAACTTTCGAAGAAAGTGGCACGAGGCTGCTACACTGCGCGACATTTTGTTTTGCAGGCCAGTCCCGTGACCACCATTGCCACCGCTTTTAATACTTTGCCGCTGTCCGCCGCCATGCTGGCTAACCTCGAATCACTCGGTTATGCCCAGATGACGCCGATCCAGGCGCAAAGCTTGCCGGTGATCCTCAAGGGCATGGACCTGATCGCCCAGGCCAAGACCGGCAGCGGCAAGACCGCCGCCTTCGGCATCGGCCTGCTGAACCCGATCAACCCGCGCTTCTTCGGCTGCCAGGCTCTGGTGATGTGCCCGACCCGCGAGCTGGCCGACCAGGTCGCCAAGGAAATCCGTCGCCTGGCCCGCGCCGAAGACAACATCAAGGTCCTGACCCTGTGCGGCGGCGTGTCCTTCGGCCCGCAGATCGCCTCCCTCGAACACGGCGCCCACATCATCGTCGGCACGCCGGGGCGCATCCAGCAGCACCTGCGCAAGGGTTCGCTGGTGCTCGACGGCCTCAACACGCTGATCCTCGACGAAGCCGACCGCATGCTCGACATGGGCTTCTACGACGCCATCGAAGATATCATTCAGCAGACCCCGGAACGCCGCCAGACGCTGCTGTTCTCCGCCACCTACCCGGTGGGCATCAAGCAACTGTCGTCCAAGTTCATGCGCAACCCGCAGCAAGTAAAGGCCGAGGCGCTGCACTCCGATGCGCAGATCGAGCAGCGCTTCTATGAGATCTCCCCCGAGGAGCGCATGGACGCGGTGGTCAAGGTCCTGGCGCATTTCCGGCCGGCCTCCTGCGTGGCGTTCTGCTTCACCAAGCAGCAAGTCCAGGAAACCGTCGACCACCTGACGGCCAAGGGCATCTCGGCCGTCGGCCTGCACGGCGACCTGGAACAGCGCGACCGCGACCAGGTGCTGGCGATGTTCGCCAACCGCAGCACCTCGGTGCTGGTGGCCACCGACGTAGCGGCCCGCGGCCTCGACATTGACGCCCTAGACATGGTGATCAACGTCGAGCTGGCCCGGGATTCGGAAATCCACATCCACCGTGTCGGCCGCACCGGTCGCGCCGGTGAGAAAGGCATCGCCATCAGCCTGGTGGCGCCGTCCGAAGCCCACCGCGCCCAGGCCATCGAGCAACTGCAGAAGTCACCGCTGAGCTGGGACCAATTGGACAACCTCAAGCCCCAGGGTGGCGGCCCGCTGCTGCCGGCCATGAGCACCCTGTGCATCGGCGCCGGGCGCAAGGACAAAGTCCGCCCTGGCGATATCCTCGGCGCCCTGACCGGCGACGCCGGCATCCCTGGCGCCCAGGTCGGCAAGATCGCGATCTTCGATTTCCAGGCCTACGTGGCCGTGGAACGCGGCATCGCCAAACAGGCCTTGCAGCGCTTGAACGATGGCAAGATCAAGGGCCGCTCGTTGCGGGTGCGGATCCTCTGATTCCAGTTGATTCACTCTGTGGCGAGGGAGCTTGCTCCCGCTGGGCTGCGCAGCAGCCCTAAGAGCAATCAACGCGCGCCTTCAGACAGTTCGCATTCGTTGGTTTTGCGACCGCTTCGCGGTCGAGCGGGAGCAAGCTCCCTCGCCACAAAAGCTCCATACTCAGCCGACCATCGAAATTGAGGACACCGTTTTGCGCTCTACCGAAGTCGTGATCATTGGCGCTGGCGCCGCAGGGTTGATGTGCGCGCTGACCGCGGCCGCGCGCGGGCGGCAGGTGATGTTGCTGGACCACGCCAACAAGGCCGGCAAGAAAATCCTCATGTCGGGCGGCGGGCGCTGCAATTTCACCAACATGTACACCGAGCCGGCCAATTTCCTGTCGCAGAACCCGCACTTCTGCAAGTCGGCCCTGGCCCGCTACACCCAGTGGGATTTCATCGCGCTGGTGGCCAAGCACGGCGTGCCTTATCACGAAAAAAAGCTCGGCCAGTTGTTCTGCGATAACAAGTCCAGCGACATCCTCGGCCTGCTGTTGGATGAATGCGACCAGGCCGGCGTCAGCCTGCACCTGGACACCTCGATCACGCAGATCGAAAAAACCGACGACGGCTACCGGCTGCAAACCACCCTCGGCGCCCTCGCCTGCCAATCCCTGGTGATCGCCACGGGCGGGCTGTCGATCCCCACGCTCGGGGCAACCGGCTTCGGTTACCAGGTGGCAAAACAGTTTGGCCACGAACTGCTGCCGACCCGCGCCGGCCTGGTGCCGTTCACCATCACCGATCAGCTCAAGGCCCTGTGCACTGAACTCTCGGGCACCTCGGTAGATTGCCTGGTGAGCTGTAACGACCAGAGTTTTCGCGAGAATATCCTGTTCACCCATCGCGGCCTGAGCGGCCCGGCGATCCTGCAGATTTCCTCGTTCTGGGAACCAGGGGACACGGTGCAGATCAACCTGCTGCCCGACCACGATGTGCCGCAATGGCTGCAACAGCAACAGGCCGAACGCCCCAACAGCGAACTCAAGACCCTGCTGGGCGAATTGTTCACCAAGAAAATGGCCAACCTGCTGGCCGACACTTGGTTCGTGTCCAAACCCATGAAGCAATACACCCACGCGGAGCTGGCGGACATCGCCGAGAAACTGGCGAGCTGGAATGTCGTTCCTGCCGGCACCGAAGGCTACCGCACCGCCGAAGTCACACTCGGCGGCGTCGACACCCGGGAAGTCTCGTCCAAGACCATGGAGTCGCTGAAAAGCCCGGGCCTGTATTTCATCGGCGAAGTGCTGGACGTCACCGGGCACCTGGGCGGGTTCAACTTCCAGTGGGCCTGGGCTTCCGGGTATGCGGCGGCGCAGTACGTCTGAGCCGACACGACTCGAATGTGGGTAATAAACCCTGTGGGAGCGGGCTTGCTCGCGAAGGCGGTGTATCAGGCAATTCAATAGCGGCTGACACACCGCTTTCGCGAGCAAGCCCGCTCCCACAGTAGCTCGGCGGCGGACATCGGAACACTTTTTGCTGCCAGATGTGATCGCCGCCATTGCGTCGGCGTCATTACTGCCTCAATTTAGCGTCATTGCCCGTCAGGCCCGTGCACTTCATGTCAGCGAACTCGTTTAGCCAGTCTTTGCGTCGCCTTTGGGCGTTGGATAAGTTCAGTTATAGCGTGCGGGTCTTCATCGCCCTGACCGGCAGCATGGGGTTGTGTTGGTACCTGGACGAGATGGCGCTGCTGATTCCCTTGTTCCTGGGCATCATCGCCAGCGCCCTGGCCGAGACCGACGACAGTTGGCAGGGCCGCCTCAATGCGCTGGCAGTCACGCTGCTGTGTTTCAGCACCGCAGCGCTGTCGGTGGAGTTGCTGTTTCCGTACCCCATCCTGTTCATCGTCGCCCTGGCCCTGGCGGCATTCGGCCTGACCATGCTTGGCGCCTTGGGCGAACGTTATGGCGCAATTGCCTCGGCCACCCTGATTCTTTCGGTCTACACCATGATCGGCGTGGACCAGCGCGGCGTCGCCGTCAACGATTTCTGGCACGAACCCCTGCTATTGGTCGCCGGTGCCGCGTGGTACGGCGTGCTGTCGGTCGTGTGGCAGGCATTGTTTTCCAACCAGCCGGTGCAGCAAAGCCTGGCGCGGCTGTTTCGCGAACTGGGACGCTACCTCAAGCTCAAATCATCGCTCCTGGAGCCGATCCGCCAACTGGACATCGAAGCACGCCGCCTGGAGCTGGCCCAGCAAAACGGTCGGGTGGTCGCTGCGCTCAACAGCGCGAAGGAAATCATCCTGCACCGCGTCGGCAATGGCCGGCCCGGCTCGAAGGTCAGCCGCTACCTGAAGCTGTACTTCCTGGCCCAGGACATCCACGAACGGGCCAGCTCGTCCCACTATCCCTACAACGCCCTGGCCGAGGCGTTCTTCCACAGCGACGTGCTGTTCCGCTGCCAACGCCTGCTGCGCCAGCAAGGCAAGGCCTGCCAGGCGCTGGCCGAATCGATCCAACTGCGCCAGCCATTCATCTACGACGATACTTTTGCCGAAGCCCTCAACGACCTGCACGCGTCCCTCGAACACCTGCGCATCCAGAGCAACCCGGCCTGGCGCGGCTTGCTGCGGTCGTTGCGAGCCCTGTCGGTGAACCTGGGCACCATGGACCGCCTGCTCAGCGACGCGAGCAACCCCGACGCCCTGGCCGACGCCACCGACAGCAGCCTGCTGGACCGCTCGCCGCGCAATCTCAAGGACGTCTGGCTGCGCTTGCGTACGCAGCTCACGCCCACCTCGCTGCTGTTCCGCCATGCCCTGCGCTTGCCCCTGGCCCTGAGCGTGGGCTACGCCATGGTGCACCTGATCCACCCGTCCCAGGGCTATTGGATCATCCTCACCACGCTGTTCGTCTGCCAACCCAACTATGGCGCCACCCGGCGCAAGCTCGGCCAGCGGATCATCGGCACCGCCATCGGCCTGACCGTGGCCTGGGCGCTGTTCGATCTGTTTCCCAATCCGCTGGTGCAATCGTGCTTCGCCATTGCCGCCGGGGTGGTGTTCTTTACCAACCGCACCACCCGCTACACCCTGGCGACGGCGGCGATCACCGTCATGGTGCTGTTCTGCTTCAACCAGGTGGGCGACGGCTACGGGCTGCTGCTGCCACGGTTGTTCGATACCTTGCTGGGCAGCCTGATCGCCGGGCTGGCGGTGTTCCTGTTCCTGCCCGACTGGCAAGGTCGGCGGCTGAACAAGGTGTTGGCCAACACGCTGACCTGCAACAGCATTTACCTGCGCCAGATCATGCAGCAATACGCCGCCGGCAAAAGCGACGACCTGGCTTATCGCCTGGCCCGACGCAACGCCCACAACGCCGATGCCGCGCTGTCCACCACGCTGGCCAACATGCTGATGGAGCCGGGGCACTTCCGCAAGGAAGCCGACGTGGGCTTCCGCTTCCTGGTGCTGTCCCACACCCTGCTCAGCTACCTGTCAGGCCTGGGCGCCCATCGCGGCACCGAGTTGCCGACGCAAGTACGCGAACAATTGATCGACGGTGCCGGGGTGAAACTGGCGGCGAGCATCGACGAAATCGCACAAGGCCTGGCAAGCAAACAGCCGATCGCGATCCAGAGCGATGAAGAGGAAGCCCTGGCCAGTGAGTTGGAGCAGATGCCCGATGAGATCGACGAAGGACAGCGGTTGGTGCAGACGCAATTGGGGTTGATCTGTCGGCAGTTGGGGCCGTTGCGCACGTTGGCGGCGCATCTGATCAAGGATACTGGCGAGGCTTGAGGGTTGTGGTGAATGGGCCGCCCCCTTCGCGAGCAAGCCCGCTCCCACAGGAGTACGCATTCCAAATGTGGGAGCGGGCTTGCTCGCGAAGAGGCCAGTCCAGGCAAATCAACATTTAAGCTCACATACCATGTTGCTTGAGCAACCGGTCATAACTCCCATCCGCCTTCATCGCCGCGATCGCCCGATCGAACCCGGCCACGATCTGCTCATGCTCCGGGTTCTTCAGGCTGACCAGGATGTGCAGGCTGTTTTCGCTCAAGGGCTTGGGCAGGAACTCCACGGCGCTGCGCACCGTGGGCGATTCACGGGCCAGGTAATAGCGGGCGACGTACTCGTCTTCCAGGGTCAACTTCACCCGGTCGGCCGCCAGCATGCGCACCGCCATGGCGAAATTGTGCACCGGCACTTTCTGCATTTTCGGGTCTTCGTCGAACGCCTTGGAATAGGCGTAACCGCGCACCACGGCGATGGGATACGCACGCAACTGGGGCAGGCTATCAAACTGGATCGCTTCGTCCTTGCGCTTGATGAAGCGCACGCGGTTGAGCAGGTATTCGGCCGAGAACCGGCCTATGTGCGTGCGCTCCTCGCTGTACCAGGCATTGATCAGCACATCATAGCGGCCCTCGCCGATACCCAGCATCGCCCGGGCCCAGGGCACTTGTTCGAAGTCCGTGGCATAACCGGCCCGCGCCAGGGCCGTGCTGACGATGTCGGTCGCCAGGCCGCCATTGACCAGGGTGGAATCGGTAAAGGGCGGCCAGGCATCGGCAACCAGGCGCAACTTCTGCGCACAGGCCTCGTAGCTCAGCAACAGCAACCCGATCAATGCAAGAGCTCGATGCAATCGCGGCATGCCAAACATCCTTGACGGGTTCAAAGCCCGGTTTGTTTTTAGCCCAAACCCAACGGGCATCCTCGGACACCCGGTCCTAACATTAGCTCATTGGAACCGCTGCGCAGCGCTGCCATGAAGATTACACAAAGACGACAGTCCCGCGACAAAGGAATGATGGCATTTTGGTCTTTGTCACAGATTTTCGGGTCGTGCAAGCAAGAGACTTCCGAGCCAAGCACGCTTACTATCGGCATCAGGTTCTTCAGGAAATTCAAAAAATGGATATCGAATGGGTCTGCAAACATCACACTGACCTGAGCAAGGAGCAGCTGTATGCCGTCCTCAAGCTGCGCGCCGAGGTGTTCGTCGTCGAGCAGAACTGCGCCTACCCGGACGTTGACGGCCTGGACCTGGAGGGCGACACCTGCCACTTGATGGCCTGGCACGACAACCACTTGGTGGCTTACCTGCGCCTGCTCGACCCGCACTCGCAAAACAGCGACGTGGTGATCGGGCGCGTGATCATCGCGCCACAGGCACGCGGCCAGGGGCTGGGCCATACGCTGATGGAAAAGGCCCTCAAGCAGGCCGAGAAGCATTGGCCCGGCGTATCGATCTCGTTGTCGGCCCAGGCGCATTTGCAGGGGTATTACGGGCGGTATGGGTTTGAAGTGGTGGGGGTGGAGTATATGGAGGATGGGATTCCACACATCGGCATGCATCGTCCTTAAGATCCCCTTCGCGAGCAAGCCCGCTCCCACAAGGGTTCCGAGGTGGACACAGATTTTGTGCCCACAGAAGACCACACTGTGGGAGCGGGCTTGCTCGCGAAGGCGTCAGCCCAGACACAACCAGTATTCAGGGATACTCAAGCACCGCCTTGATCCGCGGCAAATTCCCCTCGATCCACCCCCGATCGATCGCCCCCCAATCGCGGATCCGATACCGCCCGGCATGGTTGCGCGCGCCGTCCTCTTGCTCGAACTCACACACGATATCCAGGTCCGCCAGCGCGGCGATGGTGTCCTGGGCGGTACGCCGGGGCATGCCGGTGGCTTCGGTGAGCGCCGGGACGTTGCTGGCCAGGCCGCTGTCGATCAGGTAAGCCACGTACAGGCGACGATAGAAACTGGTCTTGGTCTTGCTCACGTCCATCCGGTCATTCCTTGTGAGGTTGCAGGTCCCGCCAGGTCAGGTACACCCGCAGGTCGAATTCCAACTGGTGATAGCCCGGCAGCATGTGTTCGCAGAGTTGGTAGAAGGCCTTGTTGTGGTCTGACTCCTTGAAGTGCGCCAGCTCGTGCACAACGATCATCTTCAGGAACTCGGGCGCTGCGTCCTTGAACAGCGCCGCGATGCGGATCTCCTTCTTGGCCTTGAGCTTGCCGCCCTGCACCCGCGACACCGCGGTGTGCAGGCCGAGGGCGCGGTGGGTCAGGTCCAGGCGACTGTCGAACAACACCTTGTCGATGGCCGGTGCGTTACGCAGGTATTGCTGCTTGAGGTCCAGCGCATATCCGTACAGGGCCTTGTCGCTCTGGATCGGATGCCGACCCGGATAGCGCTGTTGCAGGTATTCGCCCAGGCGGTCCTGGGCGATCAATTGCTGCACTTGGGCTTGCAGGGCGGCAGGATAGGCCTGGAGGTATTTGAGTGCGGTCATCAAGAGGGCAACACAGTCACAAGAGGCCGCCAGTGTAGCGAATTCAGGCCTGCACCGCGCTCCAGTCGAAGGGCGTGGCGAAGGCATTGGTGTCTTCGGCCATCAACGGTCGCGCCACGAGGAACCCTTGCACGTACTCGCAGCCATGGGCCTGCAGCCACTGATACTGCTCGCGGGTTTCCACCCCTTCGGCGATCACCCGCAAGCCCAACTGCGTACACAGGTCGATCACCGAGGCCGCCAACGCCGCATCCCGGGGCGACCCTGGCAAACGGGCGATCAAGTGCCGATCAAGCTTGAGGGTATCGAGTTCAAGGTCGCGCAGATGCGCCAGCGAACAAGGCCCCGAACCAAAGTCATCCAAGGCCACCCGCACGCCCAGTTGGCGCAGCAGACGCAATTGCTTTTGGGTTTCATCGGGGTTGCGCATCAGCGCATCCTCGGTCACCTCGACCTCCAGTTGCCGAGGCTTCAAGGCATGGCGTTCCAGGACCTGGCGCAACTCGGTCACCAGGTTCGGCATGCCGAATTGAGTGCTGCTCAGGCTCACGCCCAACACCAGGTCGTCCGCGAACAAACGCTCCCAGACTTTGCGCTGGGCCGCGCTGCGATGATAAATCCAACTGCCCAGCCGACTGATCAACCGCGCCTCTTCCAGCAACGGCAGGAACAGCCCCGGCGGCACATCGCCGACGCTCGGGTGCTGCCAGCGCAACAGCGCCTCGAATCCGCGGATCCGCCCGTCGACGATACTCACCTGCGGCTGGTAGACCATATTGAAATCACGGTTCTCGATGGCCGAGCGCACGCTCTCTTCCAGCATCAGCCGTGAACGGGCCCGACCGTTCATTTCATGATCGTAGAAACGGTATTGCTGGCGGCCGGCACGCTTGGCTTCGTACATGGCGATGTCGGACGCCCGCAGCAGCCCATCGAGGTTGGCGCCACAGTCGGGGTAGGTCGCAATGCCGATGCTGGCGCCGAGCGCCACGTCCATGCCTTCGATCTGCTGGCAGATCGCGACGCGCTCGATGAGCTTCTCCGCGATCTTCGCCGCCTGCTCGGGAAACTCCAGGTCCAGCAGCGCCGTGAACTCGTCCCCACCCAGCCGCGCCAGGATATCGAAGGGGCGCAGGCACGCCTTCAACTGCTCCGACACCCAGCGCAAAACCCGGTCCCCGGCGTCGTGCCCCAGTGAGTCGTTGACCCGCTTGAAGCCGTCGAGATCCAAGTACAGCAACACCCAGTTGCTTTCCAGGCGCTCGCTGCGCATCAACAGGTTTTCCGCGGTCTGGTAGAAACCCCGGCGGTTGAGCAAGCCGGTCAACGGGTCCGTGACGGCCTGGTATTCGAGTTGCTGGTGCAAATGGCGCACCACCGACATGTCCTGGAGCGTCACCACCATCGCCTTCTGCTCCGACGGCAACGGGGCGCAGGACAAGGCCACCGACACCTGCTGGCCGGGTGCCGTGCGCAGCACTGCGTCATGCAATCGCCAGGTTTCACCACGCTGATAAGCGTTGTGGATATCGGAACCGATCCATTCGGGGATGTGCGGTTTTTGCAGGAAATCCAGGAATGGCATGTCCTGCAACTGCTCGGCGGTGGCATTGAGCAAGCGGCAGGTGGACGGGTTGGCGAAGCGGATGCAACCGTTCTCATCCACCACCAGGATGCCTTCGGCGGCGTTGTCCAGCACCGAGGCATTGAACGCCCTGGCCGCTTCGAGATCCTGGCTCAGGCGCTGCAAGGCCCGGCGATTGCGCTGGTGCTCGAGCAACGCCTGGACCTTGGGCTTGAGGATTTGCGGATCGAAGGGCTTGAACAGGTAGTCCACCGCGCCACTGGCGTAGCCCTTGATGACCGCGTCCTGGGACTGCTCGTTGGCGGTCAGGAAAATGATCGGCGTGAGCCGCGTGCGCTGGCTGCCACGCATCAGGCGCGCCACTTCGAACCCGTCCATGTCGGGCATCTGCACATCCAGCAGCACCAGGTCGATGTCGTGCTCGAGCAGCAGATTAAGCGCCTCGACCCCCGAGGACGCAGTCATCACCCGCCAATCCTGACGCTGCAGCAAGGCCCGCATGCTGAGCAGGTTTTCAGGGTAATCATCAACAATCAAAAGGACAGAGCTGTCTTCGCCGGGCGTTGGTTGCGCGCGTTCCATGCTGCTTCTCTTATCGGGCGCCACGTCCGTTTTTACGTAGCAAAGCGGACAAATACTGTCCCCTCACTCTAGACCGTGATTTTGAAAAGCAGTAGGTGTCAACGCGCCATCATCCAGACAAAGCCCGAAATAGCCGACTAACGGTCACCCTCCCCAGGCACAGAAACTGCAAAGACCTCATCGACGAACAATTGACGTCAAACATCCGCCGAACGGTCTACAAGAAAAGCCCAAGTCCAGCGTTCCGAACGCTTCAAAAGGGCGGTTTAAAGCCTCCCGCTACGGCATTCACCTTCACACCTTTGATACGCAGGACCTGGACATGATCGATCTCGCAACCTGGAACTTGAGCATCCCCGAGGGCGCCCCTCCGGCAACCATTGAAACCTCACAACTGGTTCAAGGCTTCAAGAACCAGTACTTCAACTCAGAAACCGGCACGGTGTTTTTCTGGGCCCCCGTGACAGGCGCCACGACGGCCAATGCTATTTACCCACGCAGCGAACTGCGCGAAACCAATAGCGACGGCACCTTGCGCAATTGGCTTTACCCGTCGGCGGACAACACCTTGCGCGCAACCGTCACCGTCAACCAGGTGCCCAGCACCGGCAAGATCGTGATCGGCCAGATTCACACCAAAGACAGCACCAGTCCGATGGTGAAACTGGAATACCAATACAAAACCTACAGCTCCACCGGAAATATCGTCGCCAAGGTGCGTCTTCGTCCGGACGACGCGACGGGCCAGGTCATTACCATCGCCACGGGCGTGACCCTCAACCGGAGTTTTTCCTACATGATCCACCTGAGCCCGAAGGGCGCACTCGGCATCACGGCGGCGGGCTACAACTGGCGAACCACCGTTGATCCGAGCTGGAAAGTCAAACCGCTCTATTTCAAGGCGGGTGTGTATGTGCAGGACAATACCGGCTACGTCACCGAAGGTGGGAAAGTGACGTTCAGCCTGCTGGAAATCAAACACACCACGCTTTGAGTGCAACCTGCTGCGTCGTAATAGCGGCACGGAACGCTGCTATCGGCGCCCCTCCTTAGAAAGCATCCGGCTTGGGTAATGCCTGTCAGTTAAGTGGATAGCACGGGCAAACACACAACCGTGGCGAGGGAGCTTGCTCCCGCTGGGCCGGTCCGACGCCTCGGGCGTAGCAGCCCCAAAAACAGGGCCGCTTCGCGACCCAGCGGGAGCAAGCTCCCTCGCCACAGGGTTACTGCCGGGCTCTATTTCGCTTAACTGTCGGCATTATCCGGCTTGGGTGCTTTTTTTTGCCCTGCCCTAAATAGCTGCCAAATAGCCATCGCGTAATGGTTCCAAGAAAAAGCCCGGCACCCGACCAACGGTTGATTATCTCGGGCACAAATCCGGAAAACACCACTCTGACGGTCTGCTGACGCCAACCCTCCGCCGGACGAATGCGCCAAATTCCCGTCCGCGCCCCTTCTTGGCCTCAGCAAAAGTGCGTCCTAGAGCCTCCGGCGATGGCGTGAATCATTTCTTTTGCAGTAGAAAGGATCCGAACATGGTCGACCTTGCAACCTGGAACCTGAGCATCCCTGAAGGCAGCCCGCCGAAAACCATCGAAACCCCTCGACTGGTGGATGGGTTCCAGGACAAATATTTCAACTCCGAAGGCAGCACGGTGTATTTCTGGTCTCCGGTCACCGGCACCAAGACTGAAAACGCCATCTACCCCCGCAGCGAATTACGCGAGACCTACCGGGACGGCACCTTGCGCAACTGGGTTTATCCCGACGCCGACAACCAGCTACGAGCAAGCTTGGTGGTCAACCAGGTGCCCAGCAGCGGCAAGATCGTGATCGGCCAGATCCATGCCAAGGACAGCAGCAAGCCCATGGTCAAGCTGGAATACCAGTACAAGGAAGACAGCGCCACCGGGAACATCGTCGCCAAGGTCCGCATGCGGCCCGATGACAGCGAAGGCAGGGTGATTACCGTGGCCACTGGGGTGAAGCTCAATCGCTCCTTCTCTTACCGGATTCATCTGGATCGTACCGGCGACCTGGGCATTACCGCTGCCGGTAATAGCTGGTACACCACTGTCGGCGCGGCGTGGCGCGACAAGCCGTTGTACTTCAAGGCCGGGGTGTATGTGCAGGACAACACGGGCTATACCAGTGAAGGTGGGAAAGTGACGTTCAGCGTGCTGGATATCGATCACAACACCTGAGTTTTCACGTCCTAAAATCTCGTAGGAATTTACACCCTGTGGCGAGGGAGCTTGCTCCCGCTGGGCTGCGAAGCGGCCCCTTCTTTCGTCGGCTTTACCGTATGCGCCGGCTTTTCACGGGCCGGCACACTCAAGTCGAATTCATTTCTGGACCAGCGGTTTGTTCCTGAGCCGCAACGGTTCCGAATCATAAAGAGCGGCAAACCGACCCGCGTCCCACTCCCCTCGCATACCCTCAAGCAGTCCTCCATCAATTCGATGCCCACTGCTCGCCAGCGCCTGGCTCATTGCATCGGCGATTCGCTCGATGATCAAAGCGGGCTTATCAACTTTGTAATGCTTGCGACCAAACTCGATCAACTGCTTGCGATCCGGATATGTTTTTACCTTGTTCATCTTGATCGACCTGCATATGCCTGGCCATCCGACGCTTGATCTGGTCCGCCAGAAAACCCTCAGGCACATTCATGTCGAATATCGGATGAAGGATATTGCTAACTGAGGGCGTAGGGTCATAGGGCATGACCAGCGAAACCTCCCGAGGCGCCTCGGCACTGGCATAGGCAAACGAGAACTGCGAACCTTTGGACAAGTCGCCGCTATAGCCTTGTGGTGTCATGACATTGAGCAGCTTGACCCTACTCATCATGTTCCACCAGTTCCGCCAGGGATTTGAGGTCGATGCGTTTATCGACGATTTCCAGAGCCATCCCCAATGCCGACACGACCCGAAACAGGGTGTACACGGCCACGTTTTCGCCGGCTTCAAGGTCGATGATCGTTTTGCGATTGCAATTGGCTTTTTCGGCGAGCAGCTGTTGGCTATAGCCTTTTGCACGGCGTAGCGTGCGCATTCTTTCGCCTAAAGCGGAAGGATTGAGTATCAGCATAATGTCCACCATAAGGGACTTTTTACAAACGAAAGCTGATTATGTCCTTTATAGCGGACATTTCAAGGGGCTTTCGACCGCCAGTTTTTTGCAAGCGAGAGACAACGTTCGACATGCTGACAGTTGATCACACTACAGAAACTTTGCTTCTGAAAATCTCGTAGGAAACCGTCTGTTGTGGCGAGGGGATTTATCCCCGCTGGGCTGCGAAGCGGCCCCTCTTTCCTCCAGACCTACCGCATTTGCAGGTTTTACGGCGGCTGCGCCCCCGAGCGGGAGCAAGCTCCCTCGCCACAGGGGGCCGGTGCGTCCTACAGGGCCGATTTTGGCCTTGGGAATCTGCTCTATAGTTCGGTGGGTCTGCTGGCTTTGGTCGGTGGGCAGGGGTTTCGCAGCCCACTGACAGAACAGAGACTTTGCACCGTCAAATGAAAATTCAGGCAAACTCGCCTGCGTTCGTTTTATGGCGGTTGCGTGCGGGAGACCTTCGGGTCTGCCGGGTTTGGTCTCTATCTCGGTCTGCGAACCCGCGCGCAACTGCCACCCATTTGTTTCGCAGCAAGAAGGTGGCGATCAATTTTTATTAATAGAGCCCAAACCTTATGACGACGACTCAATCACTTGGCCGCTTCACCCCTCTCACTCCAATCGCCACCACCCAACCCGTGCTGTTCATCGATAGATCCGTCCCACTAACCGAGCTTCACGCCTGCGCCAGCGAACGCCTGCACGCTACCCTCGATTACTTGACGCTCATGGCCTGCGCCACCTTGCGCGATTCGGCCGCCAGTGATTTGAACACCCTCACCAACGTTGCCCGGATCCTGGTCCAGGATGTCACCGACGTGTTCGGCGTCATCGAACAACGCGGCCTCGAAGAGCAATAAAGCCCTCCTGGCGGGAGACGATCCCCTGTGGGAGCGAGCCTGCTCGCGATGCGGTGGATCATCTGCATGGATGTCCACTGACACAGCGCGAGCAAGCTCACCTCTAAATCCACCAGCAAAGTCATCGAGAATGACAGGAGGTCATGTGCATAATCTTTTGGGCAGAGTAGGATTAAATCCTATCTTATCCCGGAGGCTCATCATGCGTAGCACTCAACAGTTCAGCATCACGCTGCCTAACCAGATGGCCGACGTAGTGAAAGCCAAGGTGGCTGCCGGCGAGTACGCCACTGAAAGTGAAGTCATTCGTGATGGCCTCAGGGCGCTGCTGGCTCGTGATCGGGCTTTGGAAAACTGGCTCGTAGGCCAAGTAACCCCAGCTTACGATGCCTTGAAAGCTGATCCCTCGTGTGCGCTAAGCGTTGATGAGGTGCGCTCCCGATTGGCTGCTGAGCACCAGAACGCCACTGTAAAATCGTAATGACCTATACCGTCGAGTTTGCACCGCAAGCCCTTGAGCAGTTAGCTGCGCTCTATCGCTACATTGCCACAGAGGCTTCGCCAGAAATTGCCCATCGGTATACCGACGCCATCGTGACCTATTGTGAAGAACTACAGACGTTCCCGCACCGAGGGAACCCGAGAGACGATATACGGCTGGGTTTGCGCATCACAAACTACCGTAAGCGGACAGTGATTGCCTTTGCCGTTGAGGCCGAGCAGGTTTTCATTTTGGGCATTTTTTACGGCGGACAGGATTTTGAGGGTGCGTTGCAGAGTGATCTGGGCGATTGACGCAAGCTCGCTTGCAAAGAGCGGAACCATAAGTAGCCGTTACCCAAAAACGGATATACACACAAAACAAGAAACCCCACCCATAAAAAAACCCGCATCACTGCGGGTTTTCTAACAACGCTAAACCATCAATTAACCTTAGCGTTCAACTCACCCTTCAAATACCGCTGATACATAGCCTCCAAAGAGATCGGCTTGATCTTGGAAGCATTCCCCGCCGTACCAAACGCCTCATAACGCGCAATACACACATCACGCATGGCCGTCACAGTCGCACCAAAGAACTTACGCGGATCAAACTCGCTCGGGTTGGTCGCCATCAACCGACGCATCGCACCGGTGGAAGCCAGGCGCAGGTCAGTATCGATGTTGACCTTGCGCACGCCGTACTTGATACCTTCGACGATCTCCTCAACCGGCACACCGTAGGTTTCCTTGATGTCGCCACCGTACTGGTTGATGATCGCCAGCCATTCTTGCGGCACCGAAGAAGAACCGTGCATCACCAAGTGAGTGTTGGGAATGCGCTTGTGGATTTCCTTGATGCGGTCGATGGCCAGCACGTCACCGGTAGGCGGCTTGGTGAACTTGTAGGCGCCGTGGCTGGTGCCAATGGCGATGGCCAGGGCGTCGACCTGGGTTTTCTTGACGAAATCCGCGGCTTCTTCCGGGTCGGTCAGCATTTGGCTGTGGTCGAGCACGCCTTCGGCGCCGATACCGTCTTCTTCACCGGCCATGCCGGTTTCCAGTGAACCCAGGCAACCCAGCTCACCTTCCACCGAGACGCCGCAGGCATGGGCCATGGCGACGGTTTGCTGGGTGACGCGTACGTTGTATTCGTAGTCGGTCGGGGTCTTGCCGTCTTCGCCAAGGGAACCGTCCATCATCACCGAGCTGAAGCCCAGTTGGATCGAGCGCTGGCAGACGTCCGGGCTGGTGCCGTGGTCCTGGTGCATGCACACCGGGATGTGCGGGAATTCTTCGATCGCCGCCAGGATCAGGTGACGCAGGAACGGCGCGCCGGCGTATTTGCGGGCACCGGCCGAAGCCTGGACGATCACCGGGGAGTCAGTCTTGTCAGCGGCTTCCATGATGGCGCGCATCTGCTCAAGGTTGTTGACGTTAAAGGCTGGAACGCCGTAGCCGAACTCGGCTGCGTGGTCCAGCATCTGACGCATGCTGATAAGTGCCATTGTGTCTCTCTCCCGGTCGAGGGTCGTTAATCGTGCCAGCCTGCCGGAGCGGCGGCGGCTATTCAAGTCATTGCGGATCGGGGGTTGGCCCCGGCCTGCGTGTTCGGTGAAGCAAAATCTCAAAACGTATAGAGGTCCCTGTGGGAGCGGGCTTGCTCGCGAATGCGGTTTCACATTCAGCAAAGATGCAAGCTGACCCGCCGCATTCGCGAGCAAGCCCGCTCCCACATTGAATCTCAGTGGATCAATCAGCCTTGCAGCCACGCCCAATCAAGTCATTGGTGGCGACCCAGTACACCAGGCCTTCCTCACCCTTGACGTGGAACGCCAGCATGTCGTCGCTGTACAGCGAACCTTCGCCACCCGGCTCCAGCGCGAGGCGATACACCTTATCGGCGCCGCCCAGGCGTACATCGACTTCCTTGCGTGCGGCATCGGTGTAGCGCCAGAGCACTTTGGCCTCGCTGTCACAGCTCCAGCTTGTCCAGCCCTCTGAAACAGGTTCGGACGACTGCAAAAAACCCAGTTGCGAACAACCGGCCAGCAATGCCAACGCCACGACGGCGATCAAGCCTTTCATCCGTGTTCCTCGACGGACGGCACCTGCCGCCCGCCATGAGTTAAGTGTCAGACCCGTCAAGGACAACCATGTTCCTTGGCCGGGGTTTGCGTCTCGTATTTGTCCAGGCCGTCCGGTCCGGAACGCTTGTTCAGCACCGGATTGGTCTCGGCTTGCCAGTCGGCCTGGTAACAGCCTTCTTCGGGCGTCGGCGTGCCGGTTTGCGGGGCCGGGGCCTCCGGGCTGCTTGAGCAAGCCACCAGCATCGTCGCCGCCAGCAGCAACGTGAACGTCTTGACCATCAGAACACACCTTTGCCTGGTCAACGCAGCGTCAGGCCTTGGCCCGGCTTTCCAGGACTTCCACGGCAGGCAGCACTTTACCTTCGACGAATTCGAGGAATGCGCCGCCACCGGTGGAAATGTAGGAGATCTGTGCGGCCACGCCATATTTATCGATGGCCGCCAGGGTATCGCCGCCACCGGCGATGGAGAACGCCGCGCTTTCGGCGATGGCTTGGGCCAGCACCTTGGTGCCGTTGCCGAACTGGTCGAACTCGAACACGCCAACCGGACCGTTCCACAGGATCGTCTGGGAGGATTTCAGCAGTTCGGCGAAGTTGGCTGCGGTTTGCGGGCCGATGTCGAGAATCATGTCATCGTCGGCCACGTCGGCGATCAGCTTGACGGTGGCGGTGGCGCTTTCAGCGAACTCCTTGGCCACGACCACGTCCACCGGCAACGGTACGCTGACCTTGGCGGCGATTTCCCGGGCAGTGTCCAGCAGGTCTGGCTCGTACAGGGATTTGCCAACCGGGTGACCGGCAGCAGCCAGGAAGGTGTTGGCGATGCCGCCACCCACGATCAACTGGTTGCAGACCTGGCTCAGGCTATTGAGCACGTCCAGTTTGGTGGAAACCTTGGAGCCGGCCACAATGGCAGCCATTGGCTGGGCCGGCGAACCCAGGGCCTTGCCCAATGCGTCCAGTTCGGCGGCCAGCAAGGGACCCGCGGCGGCGACTTTGGCGAACTTCGCCACGCCATGGGTCGAGCCTTCGGCGCGGTGAGCGGTGCCAAAGGCGTCCATCACGAATACGTCGCACAGGGCGGCGTATTGCTGGGCCAACTCGTCGGCGTTCTTTTTCTCGCCCTTGTTGAAGCGCACGTTTTCGAACAGCACCACGTCGCCGGCCTTGACGTCGACGCCGCCCAGGTAATCGGCTACTAGCGGCACTTCGCGGCCCAAGGCCTTGCTCAGGTAGTCAGCCACAGGCTTGAGGCTGTTTTCCGCCGAGAACTCGCCTTCGGTCGGACGGCCCAGGTGGGAGCAAACCATCACGGCCGCGCCTTTTTCCAAGGCCAGCTTGATGGTCGGCAGCGAAGCCAGGATACGCGCGTCGCTGGTGACAACACCGTCCTTGACGGGGACGTTGAGGTCTTCGCGGATCAGTACGCGCTTACCTTGCAGATCGAGGTCGGACATCTTCAACACGGTCATGGGTCGCAATTCCTGGGTAACTGTTTAGAGAGCAGGTTTTTTCAAAGCGGTTTGCAGGTAATGCTCGGCAACGTCCAGCATTCGGTTGGCGAACCCCCATTCGTTGTCGAACCAGGCCAGGATGTTCACAAGCCGCGGCCCGGATACACGGGTCTGGCTGGCATCGACAATGGCCGAATGGGGGTCATGATTAAAATCACAGCTGGCGTGAGGCAACTCGGTATAGGCCAGAAGGCCTTTGAGCGGGCCGCTGGTGGCGGCTTCGCGCAGGATTCGGTTGACCTCGGTGGCGTCGGTATCGCTCACGGTCTGCATCGTAATGTCGAGGCAGGACACGTTGACCGTCGGCACCCGCACGGCTTTGGCCTGAATTCGCCCGGCAAGTTCCGGCAGCAGCCGTTCGATGCCGCGCGCCAGACCAGTGGACACCGGAATCACCGATTGGAACGCCGAACGGGTGCGGCGCAAGTCCTCGTGGTGATAGGCATCGATCACCGGCTGGTCGTTCATCGCCGAGTGGATGGTGGTGATCGATACATATTCCAGGCCGATGGCCTGATCCAGCAGGCGCAACAGCGGCACACCGCAGTTGGTGGTGCAGGACGCGTTGGACACCAGCAGCTCTTCGCCGCTCAGGCAATCCTGGTTCACGCCATAGACGATGGTGGCGTCGACGTCCGCTTCGCTGGCCATCGGCTGGGAAAACAATACCCGTGGCGCGCCGGCGGCGATGAAGCGCAGGCCATCGTCGCGAGTGTTATAGGCGCCGGAGCATTCAAGCACCAGATCGACGCCCAGGGACGCCCAATCGATGCCTTCGGGGGTGGCGCTGCGCAGGACTTTCACGCAATCACCATTGATATGCAGACAATCGCCCTCGACCCGCACTTCGCCGGGGAACCGGCCATGGGTGGAGTCAAAGCGTGTCAGGTATTCGATGCTGGCCATGTCGGCCAGGTCGTTGATCGCCACGATTTCGAAACCGGCCTTGGCCCCTCGCTCGAACAACGCACGCAAGACGCAACGACCAATCCGGCCGTAGCCGTTGAGTGCAACTTTGTAGGGACGCGGTTGGGGCATGGGGTTCTCGATTGGCGTGGTGAATCCTTCAGCTCAGTGTTGCCTGAGCCACCGCCTTCGCGAGCAAGCCCGCTCCCACATGAGATTGCATTCCAAATGTGGGAGCGGGCTTGCTCGCGAAGGCGTCAGCCCAGACGACGCAACTTTCGGATCAGTCTTCCAGCAGCTCTTCCGCCTGACCCAGGATGTTTTCCAGGGTGAAGCCAAACTCCTCGAACAGCGCCGGCGCAGGTGCCGATTCGCCGTAGGTGGTCATGCCGATCACGCGGCCTTCCAGGCCCACGTACTTGTACCAGTAATCGGCATGGGCAGCCTCGATGGCGATCCGCGCGCTGACCTGCAGCGGCAATACCGCTTGCTTGTAACCGGCATCCTGGGCGTCGAACACGCTGGTGCACGGCATGGACACCACGCGTACGTTGCGGCCCTGCTCGGTCAGCTTGTCATAGGCCTGGACGGCCAGGCCGACTTCGGAACCGGTGGCAATCAGGATCAGCTCAGGCTCGCCAATGCAATCCTTGAGCACGTAGCCGCCGCGCGCGATGTCGCCGATCTGGTCGGCACCGCGGTTCTGGTGCTGCAGGTTCTGGCGCGAAAAGATCAGTGCCGACGGGCCGTCGTTACGCTCGAGGGCGTATTTCCAGGCCACCGCCGATTCCACGGCATCGCAAGGACGCCAGGTGTCCAGGTTCGGCGTGCAACGCAGGCTCGCCAGTTGCTCGATCGGCTGGTGCGTCGGGCCGTCTTCGCCCAAGCCGATGGAGTCATGGGTGAACACATACAGGATGCGTTTTTTCATCAACGCCGACATGCGCACGGCGTTGCGGGCGTATTCCATGAACATCAGGAAGGTCGCGCCGTAAGGCACCAGGCCGCCGTGCAGCGCGACGCCGTTCATGATCGCGCTCATGCCGAACTCACGAACGCCGTAGTACATGTAGTTGCCGCTGGCGTCTTCGGCGCTGACGCCTTTGCAGCCTTTCCACAGGGTCAGGTTGGAACCGGCCAGGTCGGCCGAACCGCCCAGCAGTTCCGGCAGCAACGGGCCGAAGGCGTTCAGGGTGTTCTGGCTGGCCTTGCGGCTGGCAATGGTTTCGCCCTTGGCGGCGACTTCTGCGATGTACGCCGAGGCTTTTTCGGCGAAATCGGCCGGCAACTCGCCGCTGAGGCGACGCACCAGCTCGTTGGCCAGCTCAGGGAATTCAGCGGAATAGGCAGCGAAACGCTGGTCCCACTCGGCTTCGAGGGCGCGGCCTTTTTCCTTGGCATCCCATTCGGCATAGATGTCGGCCGGGATTTCGAACGGGCCATGGTTCCACTTCAGCGCAGCGCGGGTCAGGGCGATTTCCTCGGCGCCCAGTGGCGCGCCGTGGCAGTCTTCCTTGCCCTGCTTGTTCGGCGAGCCGAAACCGATGGTGGTCTTGCAGCAGATCAGGGTCGGCTGGGAGCTCTTGCGAGCCGTCTCGATGGCGATCTTGATCTCTTCCGGATCGTGACCGTCGACGTTGCGGATCACCAGCCAGTTGTAGGCTTCGAAGCGCTTGGGGGTGTCGTCGGTAAACCAGCCTTCGACTTCGCCGTCGATGGAGATGCCGTTGTCGTCGTAGAACGCGATCAGCTTGTCCAGGCCCAGGGTGCCGGCCAAGGAGGCGACTTCATGGGAAATGCCTTCCATCATGCAGCCATCACCCAGAAACACGTAGGTGTGGTGATCGACGACGTTATGACCCGGGCGGTTGAACTGCGCGGCCAGGACTTTTTCCGCCAGGGCAAAACCCACGGCGTTGGCCAGGCCCTGGCCCAATGGACCAGTGGTGGTTTCCACGCCCGGGGTGTAGCCGTATTCCGGGTGGCCCGGGGTGCGGCTATGCAACTGGCGGAAGTTCTTCAGGTCATCGATCGACAGGTCATAGCCGGTCAGGTGCAGCAGCGAGTAGATCAACATCGAGCCGTGACCGTTGGACAGTACGAAACGGTCACGGTCGGCGAAGGCTGGGTTGCTCGGGCTGTGCTTGAGGTAGTCGCGCCAAAGCACCTCGGCGATATCCGCCATACCCATGGGGGCACCGGGATGGCCGCTGTTGGCTTTCTGCACGGCATCCATGCTGAGGGCACGAATGGCATTGGCACGCTCACGACGGCTGGGCATCGCTGTTCTCCTGCGGGTATTGAATCGAGAATGAATAAAACGAAACTGAAAAAGGCGAGCATTTTCCCTCACCCACCCGCCCCGGGGCAATGACAGATAGTCATCCATGAGCGTTTTTCCGGTGGATAAAGTCGCATTCGCCAGGTGAAACCTTTCCGCTGATGGGTTGTAGAGTCAAGCACGGGTTGGGAAGTGCCATTTATCCACCAATATCAAAACTTTTTGATATTGACCTTGCGGCGATCCAAACCCCTCACTAGACTGCCGCTCATGAACTTACCCGCGCCCACCATTCGCCATGACGACTGCGATGAGCTGGCGGCCCTTTGCAAGGCCGGCGGCGATCCGTTGCGGCTCAATGTATTGCGCGCCCTGGCCAACGACTCGTTCGGCGTGCTGGAACTGGCGCAGATCTTCGGCATCGGTCAGTCCGGCATGAGCCACCACCTCAAGGTCCTGGCCCAGGCCGACCTGGTGGCGACTCGCCGGGAAGGCAACGCCATCTTCTATCGCCGCGCCCTGCCCCACACCGACCTGTTGGGCGGCAAGCTGCACGCAGCGCTGCTGGACGAAGTGGACGCGCTGGCCCTGCCGAGCGACGTACAGGCTCGCATCGCCCAGGTCCACGGCCAACGGGCCGCTGCCAGCCAGGACTTCTTCGCACGGGTCGCCGAGAAGTTTCGCGCCCAGCAAGACCTGATCGCCGGACTGCCGCAATACCGCGAAAGCGTCGTGGCACTGCTCGATAAATTGAGCTTCGAGCCCACGGCCACGGCGATCGAAGTCGGCCCCGGCGACGGTGCGTTCCTGCCGGAGCTGGCGCGACGCTTCAGCCAAGTGACGGCGCTGGACAACAGCCCGGCCATGCTCGAACTGGCGCGCCAGGTCTGTGAGCGCGAGGCCCTGGCTAACGTCCGCCTGCAACTGGCCGATGCATTGGATGGCATGAACAAGCAGGCTGACTGCGTTGTATTGAATATGGTGCTGCATCATTTCGCCGCGCCGGCCGAGGCACTCAAGCACATGGCCGGCCTGCTGCAACCGGGCGGCAGCCTGCTGGTGACCGAGTTATGCAGCCACAACCAGAGTTGGGCCAGGGAAGCCTGCGGCGATCTCTGGCTCGGCTTTGAACAAGACGACCTGGCCCGCTGGGCCACCACAGCGGGCCTCGTGCCCGGGGAAAGCCTCTATATAGGCTTACGTAATGGTTTCCAGATCCAGGTTCGCCACTTTCAGCGGCCACTGGCGACACTCACCAACGGTAACTTGTAGGAAAACATCGAGATGAGCGAATACTCCCTTTTCACCTCCGAGTCCGTGTCTGAAGGGCATCCGGACAAAATCGCCGACCAGATTTCTGATGCGGTGCTGGACGCCATCATTGCTGAAGACAAGTTCGCCCGCGTGGCGTGCGAGACTCTGGTGAAAACGGGCGTGGCGATCATCGCCGGCGAAGTCACCACCTCGGCCTGGGTCGACCTGGAACAGATCGTCCGCGACGTCATCCTGGGCATTGGCTACGACAGCTCCGACGTCGGCTTCGACGGCGCGACCTGCGGCGTGATGAACATCATCGGCAAGCAGTCCCCCGACATCAACCAGGGCGTTGATCGGGCCAAGCCAGAAGACCAGGGCGCCGGCGACCAGGGCCTGATGTTCGGCTACGCCAGCAACGAGACCGACGTGCTGATGCCGGCCCCGATCACGTTCTCGCACCAGTTGGTCCAGCGCCAGGCCGAGGCCCGTAAATCCGGCCTGCTGCCGTGGTTGCGCCCGGACGCCAAGTCCCAAGTGACCTGCCGTTACGAAGGCGGCAAGGTGGTTGGCATCGACGCTGTCGTCCTGTCGACCCAGCACAACCCTGATGTGTCCTACAAAGACCTGCGCGAAGGCGTGATGGAACTGATCGTCAAGCACGTGCTGCCTGCCGAGTTGCTGTCCAAGGACACCCAGTTCCACATCAACCCGACCGGCCAGTTCATCATCGGCGGCCCGGTGGGCGACTGCGGCCTGACCGGTCGCAAGATCATCGTCGACAGCTACGGCGGCATGGCCCGTCACGGCGGCGGCGCGTTCTCCGGCAAGGACCCGTCCAAGGTGGACCGTTCGGCCGCCTACGCCGGTCGTTATGTCGCCAAGAACATCGTAGCCGCCGGCCTGGCCGAGCGTTGCGAGATCCAGGTGTCCTACGCCATTGGCGTGGCCCAGCCTACGTCGATCTCGCTGAACACCTTCGGCACCGGCAAGATCGGCGATGACAAGATCATCAACCTGGTCCGTGAAGTGTTCGACCTGCGTCCGTACGCCATCACCAAGATGCTCGACCTGCTGCACCCGATGTACCAGGACACTGCTGCCTACGGCCACTTCGGTCGCACGCCACAGACCAAGACCGTGGGTGACGACACCTTCACCACGTTCACCTGGGAAAAAACCGACCGCGCCGACGCCCTGCGCGCCGCTGCCGGCCTGTAACACCCGCCTGTAAAAAAGCCCCTGGCGACTCGGTCGCCAGGGGCTTTTTCATGCCTTAGGGTTTTTCATGCTTTTGTGGCGAGGGAGCTTGCTCCCGCTGGGCTGCGCAGCAGCCCCAATCAGTCCTCCGGGGAAACCAGTGCGCCTGATGGTTAGAGGGGGCGCTTCGCACCCCAGCGGGAGCAAGCTCCCTCGCCACAAAGGCTTAGCGCAATATTCACGATCGCCGTGCCACCAGCAAAAACGAAGCCGCGCTGGCGAGCAGCCCTGCACACATCCGGTTAAACAGGCGCTTACCGCTGGGCCGGGCAAACAGCCGTCGCGCGTAAATGCCCATGTAGCAATACAGCCCGATGGCGATGCACTCCAGCACCAGGAACAAGCCACCCAGCACGGCGAATTGTTGGGTAACGGTGCCGGTACGGTCGACGAATTGCGGCAGGAACGCAGTAAACAACAGGATCGCCTTCGGATTCCCGATCGCCACCAGGAACTCCTGGCGTGCCAGGCCGGCTCGGCTCATCGAGGCGAGCCCGGCTTCGTTGTCGGCCTCAGGCTGGGCCCGCCACAACTGCACGGCCAGGTAGAACAGGTAACCGGCACCGACGAGCTTGATCCCCAGGAACAGCAACTCCGAGGTGTGCAGCACAGCGGTGAGCCCCACCGCCGCCAGGGCGATCATGATTGCAAACGCCAGCAACCGACCGACACCGCCGCCGCACGCCCGGACGAAGCCATAACGCGATGCGTTACTGATGGAGAGCAGGTTGTTCGGCCCTGGCGCCATGTTCAGCGCAAAGCAGGCCGGAATGAAAACAGCGAGGGTCGACAGGTCCATTCGAGCGTTCCAGGTGGAGGCGGATCGAAGGTTCATTCTGCACCGGTCATCGAGGGGTTCAAGGGACAGTTGCGCGGCTAAATCGCGTCGGACTGTACCGCCGCGATTTAGCCATCAGACGCCGCAAAATCCGGTAACGCTCCGGGCCTCGCAACGATCAAGACACTGACTAGCCTTGAGGTACTCAACCAAGCAAGGATGCTTCGATGCCACCGTACCTGCATGCCCTCGCCTGTCTCGTCTTCATCGCTATTCCCGCGGTTGCTGCGCCCTGTCCCGACTGGCCTGTTGAACGTGCCCAGGCCGAGATCGCCGCACTGCAACAGCAGATCGACACCTGGGACGACAGTTACCACCGCCTCGGCCAGACGCTGGTGGCCGATGAGCTTTATGACCAGTCCCGCAACCAGTTGGGCCAATGGCGCGGTTGCTTCCACCTCGCGGCGCCCGATGATCCCCTGCGCTCGGCGGGCGGAAAGGTGCCACACCCCATCGTCCATACCGGCCTGGAAAAACTCAAGGACGCCGACGCCGTGGAGGCTTGGCTGCAGGGTCGGGAGGATGTCTGGGCGCAGCCGAAGATCGATGGCGTGGCGGTCTCCCTGGTTTACCGCAAGGGCCGCCTGCACCAGGCGATCAGCCGCGGCGATGGTCTCCAGGGGCATGACTGGACCACAAATGCGCGCAAGATCGGCGCCATCCCGCAACAACTGCACCAGCCCATAGACCTGGTCGTCCAGGGCGAGCTGTACTGGCGGCTGCTGGACCATGTCCAAGCCAACAGCGGCAGCGTGAACGCCCGCGGCACCATGGCGGGTTTGATGGCGCGCGATAGCCTGACTGTGCAAGACGGAATCTATATCGGCCTGTTTATCTGGGAATGGCCTGAAGGACCGGACACCTTGCCCGAGCGGATGGCCGCGCTGCACAAGTTGGGTTTCGCCGACACCCGCGACTACCACCAGCCCGTCCGGGCATTGGCCGATGCCCAGCAGTGGCGCGACCACTGGTATCGCACACCGTTGCCCTTCGCCAGCGACGGAATCGTTCTGCGCCAGAGCCGCCGCCCACCTGCCGACCGCTGGCAGGCCAGGGCGCCGTTCTGGAGCGTGGCCTGGAAATACCCGTATGCCCAGGCTTTGGCCGAAGTGCGCAAGGTGCACTTCAAGGTCGGTCGTACCGGGCGTATCACCCCCGTATTGGAGCTTGAACGCATCCGGCTCGACGACCGGTGGATTCGCCGGGTGAGCGTCAGCTCTCTCAAGCGCTGGGAGGAGATGGACATCCGTCCCGGCGACCGGGTCGCCATCAGCCTGGCCGGGCTGACCATCCCACGCCTAGACGAGGTGGTACTGCGCAGCCTCGAACGCCAGGACGTCAATGCCCCCACGGCGAGCGATCATCACTTCTTGAGTTGCTGGCAAGCGACGCCCGGTTGTGAAAGCCAATTCCTCGCACGCCTGAACTGGCTCAGCGGTAAGCACGGGCTTGCCCTGCCCCATGTCGGCCCCGGCACCTGGGAAAAACTCCTGGCTGCCGGTCGACTCAACGGATTACTGGATTGGTTGACCCTCGACGCCGCCGAGCTTGCTAACATTGGCGGCTTCGGCGAGCGCAGTAGCGCCCGCCTGCTCGCCAGCCTGGACAGCGCCCGACAACGCCCTTTCGGACAATGGCTCAAGGCCTTGGGCCTGCCGCCCAGCGGTCAGGCACGACTGGAAGGGCCGTGGCAGAAGCTGGCCGAACGCAGTACCGAACAATGGCAAGCCGAAGCCGGCATCGGACCGGGACGCGCCGCGCAATTGAGCGCCTTTTTTCGCGACCCGCAGGTACTGGCCTTGAGTGACGAATTACGCACCGCCGGGGTCGACGGTTTTTAATCCGACGCCCGTGCGGTTGAACCCAAGGGGCAAGCATGCGTTCCAACAGCGCATCTGCACCGACCGCTCGCGATTTTTTACGGAGTTGCTATGAATTTCCTGTCCCCCGCTGCCCTGCTGCTCTTGTGCAGCGCCATGGCCGCCCCTTTGATGGCGGACGAGCAAACCCCGGAACTCACCGGTTGCGCGGCCAAGCGCCAGGGCATCATCAACCAGATCGAACTGGCCAAGTCCCGTGGCAACCAGGATCAGCAGGCTGGCCTGGAAACGGCCCTGAACGAAGTCACCACCCATTGCACCGATGCTTCCTTGCGCAAGGAGCGGGAAAACAAGGTGCTCGATGCCAAGCACGAGGTCAGCCGGCGCCAGGCCGACCTGGAAAAGGCCATGAAGAAAGGCGATGCCGAGCGGATCAACAAACGCAAGGACAAGCTGGCGGCCTCCCGCAAGGAGCTGCAGGAAGCGGTGGATGAGTTGGATAAGTAGGTTCTAGCTGCAAGTTTCTAGCTGCAAGCTGCAAGTTCAAAGCGCCACGCTTGCAGCTTTCAGCTTGAAGCTTGCAACTGCTCCACCATCAATAATCCCGAAACTCTTTATGACAGGCACTGCACGCATCCTCGACCTTCTGCACCGCGGGCCCCAGGTTGCTGGCCCGGTAGGGCTGGACCTTGCTGACGATCACCAACTCACCGGTGGCTGCTTCAAGGTTGCGGGCCAGCTCCTGGAAGCGCGCCTGTTTTTGCCAGACTTCATCCCGGGCGCTGGTGTGGTCTTGCTCGCGTACTTGCGGGAAATGTTTCCACGGCTCATGGGACAATTGATCCAGTTGTGCCGCACCCTCGGCGAAACGTACGCCGTCAAACGGTACTCGGCCACGCAACATACCGCCCAATTCCTCGTTGGTCTTGAGCATCTGCTTGAAGATCGTCTTGCGCTGGCCCAGGGGAGAATTGGGATCGACACCGCCACAGGCGGACAACATCAGACAGGCCAGCATGGCCATGGAAAATCGTTTTACAAACATCTTGGCCTCGGGGCAGGAAACGGCGATTAGTATCCTCGGATCACCGGTAAAGACCAATGCCCCTATCAACAATACGGGTTGTTCGAGCACCTGACAGTGTTCGAATGGCTGCAAAGGAAATCTTCATGAACAGCCGCATCAAGCCCTGGCACAAAGGCCTGGCATTGACCCTACCGCTGATCGCCCTGTTGGCCGGTTGCAATCGCGGTGAAAAGGTCGAGGAACCGCAGACCCATGCGCTCGCCACCTACGTCAGCGCCCCCTGGGAGGCGTTGCCAACGGTGTCCGATGCAGACCTGCTGGCCGGTTTCGGTTCCTGGCGTAGCGCATGCACCCGGCTCAAGGCCGACGCGGTGTGGGGCGCGACCTGCGCGGCGGCGGCCAACGTGCCGCAGACGGCTGTGGCGGTACGCAGTTTCCTGAAACAAAACCTGGACGTCTATGGCCTGCGCTCGGGAGACAACAGCCCCAACGGCCTGATTACCGGCTATTACGAACCGGTCTACCCCGGCAGCCTCACCCAGACCGCCACGGCGAATATCCCGGTTTACGGCGTGCCGGAAGACATGATCATTGTGTCGCTGGACAGCATCTACCCTGAGCTCAAGGGTAAACGCCTGCGCGGACGCCTCGAAGGCCGGGTGCTCAAGCCGTACGACGATGCAGCCACCATCGAAACCAACGGGGTGAAGGCACCGGTCATTGCCTGGCTGACCGACCCCATGAACCTGCAGTTCCTGCAAATCCAAGGTTCAGGGCGCATTCAGCTCGCTGATGGCCGCCAACTGCGCATCGGTTATGCCGACCAGAACGGCCACCCTTACCGCCCCATCGGCCGCTGGCTGGTCGAACAGGGTGAGCTGAAGAAGGAAGACGTGACCATGGGCACTATCAGTGCCTGGGCCAAGGCCAACCCGAACCGCATTCCAGAATTGCTCGGCAGCAACCCCAGCTACGTGTTCTTCAACCGCAACCCCGACAGCAATGAAGGCCCCCGAGGTTCGCTGAATGTGCCGCTGACCGCCGGCTACAGCGTGGCGGTGGATCGCAAGGTGATTCCACTGGGCAGCCTGTTGTGGCTATCCACTACGCGCCCCGACGGCAGCGTCCTGAACCGGCCCGTCGCCGCCCAGGACACCGGCGGTGCAATCACCGGCGAAGTGCGGGCGGACCTGTTCTGGGGCACGGGCGAGGCGGCCGGACAGTTGGCCGGGGACATGAAGCAACAGGGACAGATCTGGATGCTCTGGCCCAAGGGCATGGCGTTGCCGTCAGTGCCGCAGGTGGCGAATGCAGTAACCGCCAATCCCTGAGGACTGGGTTCACTGGGCGGGCCCTTTCGCGAGCAAGCCCGCTCCCACACGGATTTCGGGTGCTCACAAGTGTTGTGATTCACTGAAGATAAAATGTGGGAGCGGGCTTGCTCGCGAAGAGGCCAGTACAGGCGCCTTGATTTAAGAACCAGGCTCAGACCGAAACAAAGAAGAAACTCAGGACCAACCCCACCCCCACGAACCACACCAGCGACCGCAGAATCGCCCAGTCCGCCAGATAGCAAATGATGTAGAGCAAGCGACTGGTGATGAACAGCACCGCCAACACGTTGATGGTAACCAGTTCGGCATTCCCGGCCAGGTGAGCGACGATCACGGCGGCGGCAAAGAACGGGCTGATTTCAAAGCTGTTCAGTTGCGCGGCGAAGGCACGTCGGGGCGCGCCTTCGAGGGAATCCAGAAAATCCCGTGGGTCATGGTTATCCTGCAACCGGTATCTGCCACCAGCCTTGGCGATCCCGACACACAGGTAAGGCAGGAGAAAAGCAATCAACACACACCACAGGGCAACCGTCATACCGCGTTTTCCTTTTTGAGTTTTATATAGAATCGAGCATCAGGCGCCGGTCAGGATTTCATCACCAGCATGCCAATCAGCACCAGCCCGCAGGCTAAGAGCCGTGGCCGGCCAAAAGGTTCTTTAAGGTAGCGCATGCCAAAGAGCACAACCAGGATCACGCTGATCTCCCGCAGCGCCGCCGCTTCGGCGATCGAGCCCAGTTGCATGGCCCACAGCACCAGAGCGTAGCTGAACAATACGCAGAACCCGACCGCCAACCCCAGTCGCCACTGTTCGCGCCAGAACCGCATGAACGCCGGCCGCTTGCCCACCAGCGCCAGTAATGGGAAAGGCCAGGCGCTGAGCAGCGTGACCCAGACCAGGTAATCCAGCGGATGGGACCAACGCCGCAAAGCATGCCCGTCGATAAAGGTGTAGCAGCCGATGCACAGGCCGATCAGCGCCACCACCGGCAGCATCGACCAAGGCAGCCGGTCGCCGCCACCGCCTTGCCACAACAGGCAAAGCATGCCGAACGGGATCAGCAAGATACCGATGACCTGCTGGGTCGTCAGGGCTTCACCGGCGAAAATAAACGTCAGGGCCAGCACTACCAGCGGCGACAGGCCGCGCATCAGGGGATAGACCAACCCCAGGTCTCCGACCCGATAAGCCTGGATCAGCAAATAACGGTACAACAGCTCGAACGCCGCCGACGCCAGGATCCTCGGCCAGATTTCCAATGGCGGCCATGCCACGAAACCCAGGGCCAACGCGACGAACAGCAGGGCGACGCTGTCCATGCATGCCACCACCAACAAACGCTCGCCACTGAACTTGATCAGCGTATTCCATGCCGCATGCAACAGTGCCGCTACCAACACCAAGGCCGTCGCAAGCACGGCACGCTCCTTGTCTTATCCCACCGCCCGTAGGAGCTGCCGAAGGCTGCGATCTTTTGATCTTTCGCTTCAGACTCAATTGTCGGCGGAAAGATCGCAGCCTCGTTGCACTCGTCAGCTCCTACACCAGTAAGGCTCATGAATTGATTCGCTATCGTTTATACTGCAAACCGATCACGCCGCACTCAGTTGCGCATACACCAATACCAATAATTTTGCTGTTGTCCCGTTCACTCGAACCGGGGCGCCGGCATGCGTATGCCTGATCCGGGCGTCAAGACTACAGACAGAGACCTTGCGCATGCCACTCGCCTTGCTTGCTTTGGCCGTTGCCGCTTTTGGCATCGGCACGACTGAATTCGTCATCATGGGCCTGTTGCCCGATGTCGCCCGGGACCTGGCCGTGAGTATTCCCCAGGCCGGGCTGCTGATCACCGGCTACGCCCTGGGCGTGGTGTTCGGCGCGCCGATCCTGGCGATCGGCACCGCCAACATGCCGCGCAAGGCCACGCTGCTGGGCATGACCCTGATGTTTATCCTTGGCAACGTGCTCTGCGCCCTGGCGCCGAACTACACCACGCTGATGGCCGCCCGGGTCATCACTGCGTTGTGCCACGGCGCGTTCTTTGGCATTGGATCGGTGGTGGCGGCCGGGCTGGTGGCGCCGAACAAACGGGCCCAGGCGATTGCCATGATGTTCACCGGCTTGACCCTGGCCAATGTGCTGGGCGTCCCGTTGGGCACGGCCCTGGGTCAATACGCCGGCTGGCGCTCGACGTTCTGGGCGGTCTCGATCATCGGCGTGATCGCCGCCGTTGCCCAATGGGTCTGGCTGCCCAAGGAAATCCCCATGGACAAGGCCAACCTGGCCAGCGAATTCAAGGTCCTGGGCAAGGTCAACGTGTTGCTCGCCCTGGGCATGAGCGTGCTGGCCTCCACCAGTCTATTCAGCGTGTTCACCTACATCGCGCCGATCCTGCAGGACATCACCGGTGTCAGCCCCCATGGCATCACCATCATGCTGCTGTTGTTCGGCGTCGGCCTCACGGCCGGCAGCTTCCTCGGCGGACGCCTGGCGGACCGGCGCTTGCTGCCTGCTCTGGTGGGCATGGCCTTGGCTGTGGTGCTGGTACTGGCCGCGTTCAGCCAGACCAGCCGGTCGGTGATCCCGGCGGCGATCACGCTGGTGTTGTGGGGCGTCTTCGCCTTCGCCCTGTGCCCGATCCTGCAATTGCTGATCATCGACCAGGCCTTTGAGGCGCCGAACCTCGGCTCTACGCTGAATCAGAGTGCGTTCAACCTGGGCAACGCGGCCGGGGCCTGGATGGGTGGATTGGTCGTCGCCAGCGGTGCCGACCTGGCGGATCTGCCGTGGACCGGGGCGGCTGTCGGCGGCCTCACGGTATTGACCGCCTTGTTTTTTATCCATCGCCAGCGACGCTTGGCGGCCGTCGCTGTTTGAGGGCCTGGGAAATCGGCGCTGCTCCTGAGCGAATGGGCGACGCTTTCAGTAAGAATGTTTCCCCATTCGTGCAGGCTGTTTTTAGCTGTCCTCCAAAAGCCTTGTTCCAGAGTGCCTGCCATTAAAATCCGCCGAGGGCAGTTTGCAACCGGCGGATGTATGTCTATTTGAGTCGCAAGGCCATCAGCCGGTAGATTTTGCTTAGAGTTCGGTCCCCAGGTACAAGGACGACCAGAATGCTAGCCCTAATCTCGCAACAATCCCTCCCCCTTAGCTTTTTCAAGAACAGCGACCAGACCGTAAAACAGGCGAATCCCGGAGATGCCCGCCTACTGGTAGACCGCGCTACAGACCGGTCTATCTCTATCATTCAATATGGCGACGGTAGGGTCAAAGTCATTATGAATAGCCCGACCATTAGCGACCTGATCCTAAGTGGTGGTGGCGCCAAGGGAGTGGCCTATTCCGGGCTCATCAAAGCCCTCGAAGCCAACGGTCTCCTGGACGATATCAGAACCATTTCAGGCTCTTCTGCGGGAGCCATATCGGCCGCCGTACTCGCCAGCGGCATAAGTCATGCGCGTTTCGACCAGATCCTTGACGATATTCCCCTCTCGTCCTTGCTCGACAGCACCAACGGTATCGTTAAAACACTCCAGAACGCCTGGTCGAAGTTGGGCGAAAAACTGAAAAGCGTTCCGCTGGCGCAATTGCTGTGTGATCTGTTGCCACGCCTGGGTTCCAAGGGGATGCCGCTGGAGAATTTGATCCGGGAGGAATCCTGCAAGGCGCTTCTACAACGCTGCAAGGATCACCCGGAACCTCTTTCCAAAAAAGCGCAACAAGCCGTTGCCAATGTGATAAAGAACGAATACGTCACCTTCGCCGACCTGGCCGTCCTGAGCAAAGAAATCCCACAGATCAAGACTGCGGAAATTACCGGCACCGCCATGTTCGAGGAAGGCACGCAATTGCTGGTGTTCAGCGAGAAGACCACGCCTGACATGGACATCGCCGTGGCCGCGCATATTTCCGCGTCACTGCCGGTGATGTTCAGCAAGCTGACCCAGCAAGGACTACCCTTCCAACAGAATGATGAGAAACGCACTGAAACCACGGCGTTTGCCGATGGCGGCATCCTTAACAACACGCCGGTACCTGACATCTATAATCCGGCGACCTCCATGAGCCCGATCCCGGACAACGAGTCTTTGATCCTGGTATTCGAGGCGGAAGAATCGAACCAGAAAAACCAGCGAGGGACTGGCATCACGGCCCTGATCGACAGATTTCTCAATGCACCCCATACGGCCAGCTCTGTATGGAATGCCGAACAACTGAAGCGCTTTGCCGACCAGACCGTCGTCGTGCCGCTGAAATCCAATAAAGGTGATTACCGCGGCCTGTTAAGCGGGACAGTCAACTTCGGCATGTCGAAGGGGATCAAGGATCATCTCCAGGAAGAACTGCGCAAGAAAGTCCAAACCCATCTGGACGAGCACAACGCGACTCGACAAACCTTTTGGTTTGACTCAATCGAGGATGCGCTGTTGGCGTTGGGTGACAAGGAATTCGAGCAACTGAGCATAGAGCTGGAAGACGACGAAACCTGCGCCGAGGCGATCACCTTCAGGCACCACGCACAACGGGCGTTGACGCAATTGAAGGAAGCGATCCAAGAGGCCAACAAGGCATCCACCAAACTTGAACCCACTCCACAGATGCGCATGGCCATCTGGACCCTCGATCAGCTTGCGGACCAGTCCGGCAGGCTGGAATGGCTGGCAAAACGCCTCAATCACGGCAATGACCCGGACTTCATGCAATTCCTCCAGGCCGCCGCCGAGTGGGACAGAGGCGCGCCCAGCGCCATTTCCGAAGTGACCGGTCACGCCGTCGAGAAAATGCACCTGCAGGACATTGCCACCCGTATATCTAACGTCGTGCAACATGTGCTGAATCCCGCATGCTTTCTCGGCGGCCAACCCGATGCGAACATCAAGTTGATAAGAGGAGTCATCCGGGACCTGCAGGAACTGCAAGATCCAAAAACATCCAAAAACTCCCTTGAGCAGAAGATCGCATTCAACAATTCACTTGAACGGGTTATCGCGAACTACAGGTCGCGCTACACCGGGATGCTTGATCCAAAGTCAACAACCCTCAAGATCTTGCGCAACATGCTATTCAAATAACCGCCTACTCCGAGTCAATGCGCTGTGCAGGCTTATCGGGGTGCTTATCTTTCGGCGGGCCCACTTCGCTGCGAATCTGTGCATGGCTGATCAACGCAAAGATAAAACTTCCACCGACGATATTGCCCGCCAGCGTCGGCCCGGCAAACACCATCCAGAAATCCTCCCAGGACAACTGGCCGGCAAACACCAGGTAGGACACTTCGGCCGAGCCGACGACGATGTGGGTGAAGTCCCCGAGCGCCATGAGGTAGGTGATCAGGATGATGATCCACATCTTGGCGCTCTCCATGGACGGAATCATCCACACCATGGTGGCGATCATCCAACCGGAAATGATGCCCTTGGCGAACATCTGGCCAGTGTCGTTCTCCATGACCTTGCGACCGATTTCCAGGAAGGCCAGATCGGTGCGCCGGTCAAAAATCGGCAGATGCAGCATCACATACGCCACCAACAAGGTGCCGCACAGGTTGCCCACCAGCACCACGCCCCATAACCGGAACAATCGACCGAAATTGCCCAAAGTCGGCTTGCTCATGATCGGCAGCACGGCGGTCAGGGTGTTTTCGGTGAACAATTGCTGGCGCGCGAGAATCACCGCTAGAAAGCCTGCGCAGTAACCGAAACTGGCGATCACTTTGAAACCTTCGTGATCCGGTAATCGAGAATTGAGCAAGCCCATCGCCATCAGGGACAGGCCCATGGTCAGCCCGGCCGCCAGCGCCGACCACCACAGCGCGGCGACGCTACGCTCCAGCTCCAGATTGCCTTGGGTGCGGATGATTTCATGCAGCACGGCCGCCCGCGGCGGCTGGTTACGGTCGACTTCGTGCTGCTCCTGAGCCGAAAGGTCCGGGGTCTTGCCTTCTTTGTGGGTGTCCATACAGCTCCTGAAGCCGTGGCGTGATGTACCTACGACACGCGGCGTCCAGCGCTGTTCAGTTACCTCAGCCTGAAACCGCTATCGCGAGCAGGCTCGCTCCCACAGGGGGACGGCGGTGAACACAAATCCCGTGATCACCCCCAAAATAATGTGGGAGCGGGCTCGCTCGCGAAAGCGCCGAGTCAGCTTGCATCGGGGCTGAATGTGCAGCCGCCTTCGCGAGCAAGCCCGCTCCCACAAGGGGAACACAAATCGGGTGATCAACCCGGGCCCCTTGTGGGAGCGAGCCTGCTCGCGATAGCAGCGCCGCCGAACTCACTCGACGACATCATCCTTGAACTGATCCTTGACGTACTTGATCTCGGTCCGCCCATGAGGCGCAGGCAGGCCGTCTTCGCCGAGGTTGACGAAGACCATTTTCTCCACGGTCAGGATGCTCTTGCGGGTGATTTTGTTGCGCACCTCGCAGGTCAGGGTGATGGACGTGCGGCCAAACTCGGTGGCGGTGATACCCAGCTCGATGATGTCGCCCTGGCGCGAAGCGCTGACGAAATTGATTTCCGAGATGTACTTGGTGACCACGCGCTGGTTGCCGAGCTGGACGATGGCATAGATCGCCGCCTCCTCGTCGATCCAGCGCAACAGGCTGCCGCCGAACAGCGTGCCGTTGGGGTTGAGGTCTTCGGGCTTGACCCATTTGCGGGTGTGGAAATTCATGATCACTCCTGAGTGTCTGGCCGTTGGATTGCTGCATCATGGCAGACCCCACGGCCAGGCTCTACGTCGTGGGCCCTATGACGGTCATCGGCAATTTCGATTTGCCGACAGAAACCCTTTTGGAAGATCCGATTAGCCCGTTATAATCGCCACCGTTTTACCTCGGTCCACGCTTTGGACCGTTCCCGCCACCTGTCCGAGGGGCGCTGCAGCAGGCTCGACCTGTCAGGCTCGGATGGGGCGTTGTTTGTACGGGGCTACCCGCACGGACACTAAACGCACAACGGCGCCCATTCGCATACATTACGAATGGAGGCTCTTCATGAGCGCTGTTATCACGCCTGCTGCTTTTACCGACTACAAAGTCGCCGACATGTCCCTGGCTGCCTGGGGCCGTCGCGAAATCATCATCGCCGAATCCGAAATGCCAGCCCTGATGGGTCTGCGCCGCAAGTACTCTGGCGAACAGCCATTGAAGGGCGCAAAAATCCTCGGCTGCATCCACATGACCATCCAGACCGCCGTGCTGATCGAAACCCTGGTTGCCCTGGGTGCCGAAGTGCGCTGGTCGTCCTGCAACATCTTCTCGACCCAGGACCAGGCCGCTGCCGCCATCGCCGCCGCTGGCATCCCGGTATTCGCCTGGAAAGGCGAGACCGAGCAAGAGTACGAGTGGTGCCTGGAGCAGACCATCCTCAAGGATGGCCAGCCGTGGGACACCAACATGATCCTCGACGACGGCGGCGACCTGACCGAACTGCTGCACAAGAAATACCCGGCCGTGCTGGACAAGGTCCACGGCGTGACCGAAGAAACCACCACCGGCGTGCACCGCCTGCTGGACATGCTGGCCAAGGGCGAGCTGAAGATCCCGGCCATCAACGTCAACGACTCGGTGACCAAGAGCAAGAACGACAACAAGTACGGCTGCCGTCACAGCCTCAACGACGCCATCAAGCGCGGCACCGACCACTTGCTGTCCGGCAAGCAGGCCCTGGTGATCGGCTACGGTGACGTGGGCAAGGGTTCGGCCCAGTCCCTGCGCCAGGAAGGCATGATCGTCAAGGTCTCTGAAGTCGACCCGATCTGCGCCATGCAAGCCTGCATGGACGGTTTCGAGCTGGTTTCGCCGTTCATCGACGGGATCAACGACGGCACCGAAGCCAGCATCGACAAGGCACTGCTGGGCAAGATCGACCTGATCGTGACCACCACCGGCAACGTCAATGTCTGCGATGCCAACATGCTCAAGGCCCTGAAGAAGCGCGCCGTGGTCTGCAACATCGGCCACTTCGACAATGAAATCGACACCGCTTTCATGCGCAAGAACTGGGCATGGGAAGAAGTGAAGCCGCAGGTCCACAAGGTGCACCGCACCGGCACTGGCAGCTTCGATCCACAGAACGATGACTACCTGATCCTGTTGGCCGAAGGCCGCCTGGTGAACCTGGGCAATGCCACCGGTCACCCAAGCCGCATCATGGACGGCTCGTTCGCCAACCAGGTCCTGGCCCAGATCTTCCTGTTCGGCCAGAAATACGCCGACCTGTCGCCAGCCCAGAAAGCCGAGCGCCTGACCGTGGAAGTGTTGCCGAAGAAACTCGACGAAGAAGTGGCCCTGGAAATGGTCCGCGGCTTCGGCGGCGTGGTCACCAAGCTGACCAAGCAACAGGCTGACTACATCGGCGTCACCGTCGAAGGCCCGTTCAAGCCGCACGCTTACCGCTACTGATCGGCGCTATTGCCTGCTCTCCCTGTGGGAGCGGGCTGTGTGGGAGCAAGGCTTGCCCGCGATGAAAACGCCGCGGTCTCTCGAGGACCGCAGCGCCTGGATCGCGAGCAAGCTTTGCTCCCACACAGCCCGCTCCCATATTGTGATGCGCAAGGCGTCCAGGCTTACGAGTTTCCAAGGATATGACCATGTCCCAAGACCGTCGCTACAGCTTCGAGTTCTTCCCGACGAAGACCGATGCTGGGCATGAAAAACTGATCGCCACTGCCCGTCAGTTGGCCCGCTACAACCCCGACTTCTTCTCCTGCACCTATGGCGCCGGCGGCTCGACCCGTGACCGCACCCTGAACACCGTGTTGCAGCTCGAAGGCGAAGTCAAAGTCCCGGCCGCTCCGCACCTGTCCTGCGTCGGCGACAGCAAGGACGACCTGCGCAGCCTGTTGACCCAGTACAAGGCCGCTGGCATCAAGCGCATCGTTGCCCTGCGTGGCGACCTGCCGTCGGGCATGGGCATGGCCAGCGGCGAGCTGCGCCACGCCAACGAATTGGTGAACTTCATCCGAGAAGAAACCGGCGATCACTTCCACATTGAAGTGGCTGCGTACCCGGAGATGCACCCGCAAGCGCGTAACTTTGAAGACGATCTCAACAATTTCGTCCGCAAGGCCAATGCCGGCGCCAACAGCGCGATTACCCAATACTTCTTTAACGCCGACAGTTACTTCTACTTTGTCGAACGTATCCGCAAGCTGGGCGTCGATATTCCGGTCGTGCCGGGCATCATGCCGATCACCAACTACAGCAAGCTGGCGCGTTTCTCCGACGCATGCGGTGCGGAAATCCCACGCTGGATTCGCAAGCAACTGGAGGCCTATGGCGATGATTCCTCAAGCATCCAACGCTTCGGCGAGGACGTCATCACGCAAATGTGCGAACGTTTGTTGCAAGGCGGCGCACCGGGGCTGCATTTCTATACCCTTAACCAGGCCGAGCCCAGCCTCGCGGTATGGAACAACCTCAAGCTGCCGCGTTGAATGACTTGATGCGGTTGTACAAAGAGGCCTTGGCGAAAACCAAGGCCTTTTCCATTCAGCGCTCCTCAGCCTCAAGCAAATGCGTTCGCATCGGATGAATGCCACGAGGCCTCAATGAGCACCAAAGGCAAGCAAAAGGCAACCAAGGCGCAGGCCAGAGCGCTCTAGCTATTTGATGAGTTCTCGTCGTAACCTCAGGCCATGCCCGTCATTGTCCAGCTGCTGACCTCCTTTTTTCTCTTGTGCCTGAGCATGACCGCTCAGGCCGAGAAGTTGCGCATTGTCACCGAGCCCTGGGCCCCGTATGTCTACGAAGAGAACGGCAAGATGCTCGGCCTGGACTACGAAGCCACGGCCATTGTGTTCAAGCGCCTGGGCATCGACGTGGAATGGCAGTTCCTGCCCTGGAAGCGTTGCCTGGCGATGCTCGAACAGGGGTTGGCGGACGGCGCGCTGGACATTTTCCACAGCAATGAACGCGATGCGACGCTGCTTTATCCCAGCGAACCGCTGTCGGACGTGGAATTTGTGATGTTCTACGCCAACGCCCGGCCCCACCCATTTCGCACGCTCGATGACCTGGCCGGCCTGACGGTTGGTACCTCGCCCGGCTACCTGTACAGCCAGGCCTTCAGTGAGTCGCCCCGGTTCAAACGTGAAGCGGCGCCCACCCACGAAGCCAACTTCGGCAAGTTGCAACTGGGTAGGATCGACCTGCTTATCACCGACCGCAGGGTCGGTCGGCATGTGCTCGAACAAATGCAACTGGGCGACCAGATCACCGAAAACCCTATGGTGGTGAGCCGTCAAAGCCAATACCTGGCGGTACGGCGCAACGCCGGCATGGATTTGCTGGTGCAACGCTTCGGTGCCGAACTCAAGCGTTTCAAGCGCGAACCGGCCTATGCCGAACTGAGCGCCCGCTATGGCGCCGGCCCCCTGGCGAAGACCACTCACCCAGCCAGTCCAGTGCTGAAATAAACCGTTGAGCAGCAGGAAAGCGGCGCGCGGCGTTTGCTCTGTTATACTCCGGCCTTCCCGCCAGGCTCACGCCCGGACGCCCGGTCTTGCAAAAGGCATCCCGACACCGCTACAGCGCAGCCTACAGCCCGCGCGAGCCTTGTCCGGACCCGCCTTCGAGGCCCGGCAGGACCGGACGGGATGACGTCTTTTGGTTGAACGTCATTCGCGCCCGGCAAGACTATCCCATTGGGCCAAGCCCTCACTAAAACAGGATTACTCATGTCCTTTGCTTCCCTCGGTCTCTCCGAGGCTTTAGTCGGCGCCATCGAAGCCGCCGGCTATACCCAGCCTACCCCGGTGCAACAGCGGGCCATTCCCGCCGTGTTGCAAGGTCGCGACCTGATGGTCGCGGCGCAGACAGGTACTGGCAAAACCGGCGGTTTCGCCCTTCCGATCCTGGAGCGGTTGTTTCCTAACGGTCACCCAGACAAATCCCAGCGTCATGGCCCGCGCCAACCGCGCGTACTGGTCCTGACCCCCACCCGCGAACTGGCGGCCCAGGTACACGAGAGCTTCAAGATCTATGCTCGCGACCTGAAGTTCGTCAGCGCCTGCATTTTTGGCGGCGTTGGCATGAACCCCCAGGTCCAGGCCATGTCCCGTGGCGTCGATGTACTGGTGGCCTGCCCCGGTCGCCTGCTGGACCTGGCCGGCCAGGGCAGCGTCGATTTGTCCCACGTCGAAATCCTCGTGCTGGACGAAGCCGACCGCATGCTCGACATGGGCTTTGTCCATGACGTGAAGAAAGTCCTCGCCCGCCTGCCTGCCAAGCGCCAGAACCTGCTGTTTTCGGCGACGTTCTCCAAGGACATCACCGACCTGGCCGGCAAGCTGCTGCACAACCCGGAGCGCATCGAAGTCACGCCGCCGAACACCACGGTCGAGCGGATCGAGCAGCGCGTGTTCCGCCTGGCGGCAAGCCACAAGCGTGCCCTGCTGGCGCACCTGATTACCGCCGGCGCCTGGGAACAGGTCCTGGTCTTCACCCGCACCAAGCACGGCGCCAACCGCCTGGCCGAGTACCTGGACAAACATGGCCTGCCGGCCGTGGCGATCCATGGCAACAAGAGCCAGAACGCTCGCACCAAGGCCCTGGCCGATTTCAAGGCCGGCGAAGTGCGCATCCTCGTGGCCACCGACATCGCGGCCCGAGGCCTGGACATCGACCAGTTGCCCCACGTGGTCAACTTCGAGCTGCCGAACGTCGATGAAGATTACGTGCACCGTATCGGCCGTACCGGCCGGGCCGGTCGTTCCGGCGAGGCGATTTCCCTGGTCGCGCCGGACGAAGAAAAACTGCTCAAAAGCATCGAGCGCATGACCAAGCAGAAAATCGCCGACGGCGACCTGATGGGCTTTGATGCCAGCACCATCGAGGCCGAGAAGCCTGAAGTGCGCGAACGTCCGGACGTGCGCAATCCGCGCAACGCCCGTGGCCCACGCGGCGACGGTCCGAATGGCGGCGGTGGCGGCGGCGGTCGCAAAGACAAAGGCAAGGACAAGGGCAAGGAAAAATCGGCCAGCAACAGCAATGGCCGCGGCGAACGCCCTGCCCGCGAGCAAAAGCCTCGCGAAGGCACTCCGGCCCGTGAACAGCAGCGCCCAGCACCGCGTGCCGCAGCCGATCGTGCTCCGGACGAGTTCCTGGATGACGATGTGGATAACTTCGGTAACCGCGTCGACTACGTGCCGCAGCAGAAACCGGCCCAAGGCCGCGGTCGCCGCCCAGGTGCCCCGGCACAGGGCGCCGGTGCAGGCGCTCCGCGCACCGGCACGCCACAAGGTCGCCAGAACGGTCCGCGCAACAGCAACGGCTCGTCCACCGGCACGCCACCGGCCAAGCGCAACGGTCCACGCAACGGTGCCCCCCGTGACGGCCAGGCCCGCCGCGACGACACCCGCCCGCGCCGCCCGGCCCGTGACGACCAGCCTCGCCAGGAACCCGCCGTGCAGAACCCGCGCGGCAACCAACCGAAGATCATGCACAAGGAATCGAAAGCCGATCGTTTCCCGACGCCTGAGCAATTGGACCAGTTGCCAAGCCGCCCACGGGGCGAAAAACCGGCCTTGCTGACACGCAATCGCTGAGTTTTTCCATGCCTTGAAAAATGCCCCATGTCTCACGACCTGGGGCATTTTTTAGCCCAACACAATTCCAAATGTGGGAGCGGGCTTGCTCGCGAATGCGGTCTATCAGGCAATACTTTATCGACTGACCCACCGCATTCGCGAGCAAGCCCGCTCCCACAAAGGATCCTGCGCTGTTGTCAGATTTCATGTGGCAACAAAAAACGCCCCTGATCGCAAGACCAGGGGCGTTTTTTTGTCAGGCGCGAAAGTTACTTCGCTTTGACACCTTCGAACGAGACGTACAGTTCGACCGTGTCGGATTTTGGCCCCAGGTCTTTCTGCTTGCCGAAGTCGGAACGCTTGATGGTAGTGGTGCCTTCGAAGCCGGCACGGTAGCCACCCCATGGGTCCTTGCCTTCGCCCAGGAAAGTCGCCTTGACCACGACCGGCTTGGTCACGCCCAGCAGGGTCAGGTCACCGGTCACATCGGCCGTGTTTTCGCCGGTGGACTTGACGCTGGTGGACACGAACGTGGCCTTGCCGAATTTGCTCGCATTCAAGAAGTCAGCGCTGGCGATGTGCTTGTCACGCTCGGCGTGATTGGTGAACACGCTGGCGGTGTTGACGTTGAACTCGATCTTGCTGGCTTCAGGCTTGGCGGCGTCGAAGCTGAACTTGCCGTCGATGTCCTTGAAGGTACCGGTGATGTAGCTATAGCCCAGGTGGCTGATCTTGAAGTCGACGAAGGCGTGCTGGCCTTCCTTGTCGACCACGTAGTCGGCAGCCATGGCCTGGCCGGCGGACAGCAGGGCAGAACCGATTGCCAGGGCGGCGAGCGTCTTTTTCAACATGCTTTCTATTCCTTTGGAGTCGAGGTTGAACATCAGGCTTCGCGCCCCAGCATTCGCTTGAGGGTCGCGTCACGGTCGATAAAGTGGTGTTTCAATGCTGCCAACGCATGAAGGCCGGAAAAAATTACCAACGCCCATGCCAGGTAAAAATGGATCTGGCCGGCGACGTCTGCCTGATCGGGCAGTCCGGACACCAGCGCGGGTACTTCAAACAGGCCAAACACCGGAATCCCGACACCGTCTGCGGTGGAAATCAGGTAACCGGCAATCATCACGGCGAACAGCCCGAGATACAGTGCGCCATGGCCAAGCTTGGCACTGACGCGAGTCAGGCGTCCGTAGGTTTCCAGGGTCGGTGGCGGCGGGCTGACAAAACGCCAGATCACTCGCAGCACCATCACCGCCAGTAACACCAGGCCAATGCTCTTGTGCAAGTCCGGTGCGTCTTTGCGCCAGGTGCTGTAGTAATCCAGGCCGACCATCCACAGGCCCAGGGCGAACAACCCGTACACCGCCAGGGCAACGGCCCAGTGCACAGCGATACTGACCCAACCATAGCGAGAAGAAGAGTTGCGTAGCTGCATTGCTCATATCCTGTAAAAACTGCGCTCAAGACTAGCGACTTATCTATCGATTTAAAGCGGAAAATTTCGCTTTGAAATATCGAGAAATACGATCATCAGTCTGGAGGCGGTGGGTTAAGGAAAGATTAAAGCGAATGCACTGCGTAATGGCGAGCGGGAACCAGGAGATCAGCTCGGCTGGAAGGCGTCATCGCGAGCGGGCTTGCGTCCTAACAAAGCCAGCGTGGGGCAGCACGCTGACACCTTGCAATCGTTTGGTAGCGAGTCTGCTTACTTATTGACGCACTCAGGCCGGTAAGGATCCATGTCACATCTATAAGTTAATTGAGGGTCGTGCTTTTTCAGCACCATACCGCCGTTAGTGCAGCCAACGACACCAAACACTGCCAATAAAATTAAAGCCGTTATCAATTTCATGTTCGCTCCAGCTTTTATGAGCTTAAAGCTTTGAATTATCAGTTCACCGAGCATTCAGGCTTGTAGGGGTCAAACGTGCACCTGTACGCCAACTGAGGGTCTCGTTTTGGAATCATCGGAGTCATCAGAGGATCCCGGTATTCTCCATACACACACCCATACATCGAAACCAATACGACCATTGCTATGAGTATTTTCATACGCGCGCTCCTGTGTTCAGGAGAGCCTAGATTCCCGGCTTGCCGCGCTCTATCGCCTGCTTCCGGTTAAAGGGTGGGAAGTTTCTGATATATCGCCGAGGCGTGTAGGACGTCAGCAAGCCGTGGCGAGGGAGCTTGCTCCCGCTGGGCTGCGCAGCAGCCCCAAAACAGGGACGCTTCGCGACCCAGCGGGAGCAAGCTCCCTCGCCACGGGTTTGTCGACTGCCTTAAGTGAACAGCATTCGGCCTTTGTGCCGCGCTCTTTCCACCTGACCGTTACTGAGCCTTGGTCTCAGTAGCCGTCGTCGGTTTGACGGCTGGCTTCTTCACCGGCTCGGCCTTTTTCACCGGAGCCTTGGCCGGGGCTTTTTTAGCTGGGGCCTTGGCAGCCGGTTTTTTCGCCGCGGGTTTGGTCGCTGCTTTCTTCGCTGGCTCAACCTTCGCCGGGGCCGGCGCGGGAGGTTCCACCGGGACCGGTGCTGGGGCGGGAGCAGGCGTCGGCGCTGGCGGCGGTGCTACCGACTCTGGCGCCTTCACCGGCTCCGGCTTCTTGTCGTCATCCGAACCGCCAAACAGGTTGCTGAAGAAGTTGCCCTTCTTCGCCGCCACCGCACCGGCCGCCGCTGCGGCAACCGGTGCCACCTTGGCCGGTTCGAACGACTTGCCGGCCGCCAGATCTTGAACCTGACTGGCTGCCCGCTCGCCGCTGCGCAACGCGCCTTCCAGGGTGCCTGGGTACAAGGTGTCGGTGTGTTCACCGGCAAAGGCTACGCGCTGCAACGGCTTTTCCCACAGGCGCCAGTACTTGCTGATCTGACCGGGGCCAAAGGCCAGGTAGGCGCCGCCCATGGACGGGTCGGTGCTGTAGCGGCGGATCTCATAGCCGGTGAACGCGCCACGGGCCTGTGGATAGAACGCGTGCAGGCGGATCAGCACCTGATCGACCATCTGCTTGTCGCCGAAGGCCTGCATCACCCGGGCGTTGTCGCCGGACAGGTTGATGACCACGTTGGCGCCGCCCTTCATGGCCGGCTCGATCCACATCATGCCCAGGCCGGTGTTGCTGTAGATCTCACCCGACATGCGCGCCTTGCTGTCCCAGACCGGGGTCTTGAACTTGAGCATGATCTGGTCGCGCCAGCCGTAGTTGGTGCCTTTGATCGCACCTTGATGCTGGGCATCCAGGGCCGGGGTCAGCTGGATCTTGTTCAGGGCCCGCAATGGCACCGCCAGCACCACGTAGTCAGCCTGGTAGCCGACGCTGCCGACCTTGACGGTCACGCCGTCCTTGTCCTGGGAGATGGCCGACACGGGCGAGTTGGTCTTGATGGTTTTCAGTTGCTTGACGAACGCCTGGGCCAGGACCGGACTGCCACCGAGCAAGCGCGAGGCCCGCAGGTCGCGGTCGGACACGCCGCGATAGACGCGGTTCTGCTGAGCGAAATACAGCAGCGACAGGCGCGATGGCTCGTCATAACGGGTGCGGATTTCCTGGTTCACCAACTGCCGCGCCGTAGCCGGCAATTGCAGGCGGTCGAGCCAGTTGGACACGGTGATCTGGTCCAGCGCATGCAAGGTGTTGGTGGCCGCGGGGTTCTGCGGGTCATCGATGGAGCGCGCCAGGTCGTCCAGGGTGGTTTCGTAGCGCTTGAGGGCTTCGGCGGTGGCCGGCTGCTTGGTCGCCAGGTCCGCGGCGGTGAAATACGTCCCGTCGATCAGGTAGCTGGGGGTCCGCACGAATTCCGGGGCCGGCGTAGTGCTCAGCTTGAAGGTGGAGACGTACTTGTTCAGCACCGGCTGGGTCTTTTCGTTGCCGATCCACTCGCTGGTGGCCATGCCCGAACGGCCACCCAGGCTCGGCTTGGCTTCCAGCAGGGTCACGGCCCAGCCCTTGTTTTGCAGCTCGTAGGCTGCCGTCAGTCCGGCCAACCCGCCGCCGATGACGATGGCCGTCGGTTGCTTGTCCTTGGCCAGCGCCGAAACGCTGAACAGCCCTATCATCACCAGCGCACAGGCGCGCAGCCAACCAGCAGACATTCAACGAACTCCGGATTAAAACCTAGGAAATTTCAGCTTCGGGCCAGTCGGCCCAGGGAACGGCGAAGAATACGTCAGCCATCAAAACGCCGCCAGCGACGTCTATCGCCTGGCTCAAAGTAGCGCGAATGACACAATGGGTTGTCCCCACGGCCGCCATTGCATAGGCTTGCGCGATTGTTTTGCCCGCGCCCGCCGCGAGCCGCCTCGAGGAGACTGTACATGGGCCTGAATAACCAGTGGATGCAACGCGACCTCGCGGTGCTGTGGCATCCCTGCACCCAGATGAAAGATCACGAACAGCTGCCGCTGATCCCCATCAAGCGCGGTGAAGGCGTGTGGCTGGAAGATTTCGAAGGCAAGCGCTACCTCGATGCCGTCAGTTCCTGGTGGGTCAACGTGTTCGGCCACGCCAACCCGCGCATCAACCAGCGCATCAAGGACCAGGTCGATCAACTGGAGCATGTGATCCTTGCCGGTTTCAGCCACCAGCCGGTGATCGAGCTGTCCGAGCGCCTGGTAAAAATGACGCCCGAAGGCCTGACCCGGTGCTTCTACGCCGATAACGGTTCGTCCTGCATCGAAGTGGCGATGAAGATGAGCTTCCACTACTGGATCAATCGCGGTCGGCCGGACAAGAAGCGCTTCGTCACCCTGAGCAACAGTTACCACGGCGAAACCATCGCGGCGATGTCGGTGGGCGACGTGCCGTTGTTCACGGAAACCTACAAGGCGTTGCTGCTGGACACGATCAAGGTGCCGAGCCCCGACTGTTACCACCGCCCCGAAGGCATGGGTTGGGAGGAGCATTCGCGGAATATGTTCGCCGCCATGGAGCAGACCCTGGCCGAGCACCACGACACGGTGGCGGCAGTGATCGTCGAGCCGCTGATCCAGGGCGCCGGCGGCATGCGCATGTACCACCCGGTGTACCTGAAACTGCTGCGCGAGGCCTGCGACCGCTACGGCGTGCACCTGATCCACGACGAAATCGCCGTCGGCTTCGGCCGTACCGGGACGATGTTTGCCTGTGAACAGGCCGGCATCACCCCGGACTTCCTCTGCCTGTCCAAGGCCCTGACCGGCGGTTACCTGCCGCTGGCGGCGTGCGTGACCACCGACGAGGTCTACAGCGCGTTCTACGACGACTACCCGACCTTGCGCGCCTTCCTGCATTCCCACAGCTACACGGGCAACCCGCTGGCCTGCGCGGCGGCCCTGGCGACGCTGGATATCTTCGAAGAAGACAACGTCATCGAAAACAACCGAGCCCTGGCCCAACGCATGGCCAGCGCGACCGCCCACCTGGCCGACCATCCGAACGTCGCCGAGGTGCGCCAGACCGGCATGGTGCTGGCCATCGAGATGGTCAAGGACAAGGCCAGCAAGACCGCTTATCCATGGCAGGAACGCCGCGGCCTCGCCGTGTTCCAGCATGCCCTGGAGCGCGGTGCATTGTTGCGACCGCTGGGCAGCGTGGTGTATTTCCTGCCGCCGTATGTCATCACCCCCGAGCAGATCGACTTCCTCGCCGAAGTGGCCAGCGAAGGCATCGACATCGCCACCCGGGACAAGGTCAGCGTGGCGGTGCCGAAGGACTTTCACCCGGGTTATCGCGATCCGGGCTGACGACAAATTTCTCTGTGGCGAGGGAGCTTGCTCCCGCTGGGCCGGTCCGACGCTTCGGGCGAAGCGGCCCCTCTTGGCGATTGCTGCGCAATCGAGCGGGAGCAAGCTCCCTCGCCACAAAAGCTCCCTCGCAGCAATGTCGAATTCAGATTCAATAGAGAACAAAACATGAGACTGTCCCGCTTCTTCATCGACGCCCCCCTGGGCCTCGGCGACCACGAACTGCCTGAAGCCCAGGCCCACTACATAGGCCGGGTGCTGCGCATGGCCGAGGGCGATGCGGTGCAGGTGTTCGACGGTTCCGGCCAGGAGTTTCGCGGCACCCTGGCCGAAGTCGGCAAGAAACGCGTGCGGGTGCAACTGGACGAACAGTTCGCCGGACAGCCTGAATCGTCGCTGCGTATTCACCTCGGCCAGGGCCTGTCCCGGGGCGAGCGCATGGACTGGGCGATCCAGAAGGCCACGGAATTGGGGGTCAGCGAGATCACACCGATTTTCAGCGAGCGCTGCGAAGTGCGCCTCAAGGACGAGCGCGCCGACAAACGCTTGCTGCACTGGCGCCAGGTGGCGATCAGCGCCTGCGAACAGTGCGGACGCTCGACCGTGCCGGTGATCCACCCGCCGCTGTTGCTGGCGGACTGGTTGAAGCAGGCCGAGGCCGAACTGAAACTGGTACTGCACCCGGTGGCCGAGCCGCTGGTCAGCCATGACAAACCGTCCACACTGGCCTTCCTGATCGGCCCCGAGGGCGGCTTGTCGGATGCCGAGGTCGAGCAGGCCAAAGCCGCCGGCTACCACGCCGCCCGCCTCGGCCCCCGCGTGCTGCGCACCGAAACCGCGCCGGTGGTGGCGTTGGCGGTGGCGCAGCAGTTGTGGGGGGATTTCTAAGGCTCCGCCCCATTGAAGATGCCAATTAATGTGGGAGCGGGCTTGCTCGCGAAGGCGGTGTGTCAGCCAGCATCAATCTTGACTGACACACCGCCTTCGCGAGCAAGCCCGCTCCCACAAGGGCTCAGCGGTGCATGACACTTACTGCACCGGCTCACTCGTCGGCTTGGCAATGATCGCCTTCAACTCGCTGGTCATCGGAAACTCCAGGTTCAGGCCCTTGGGTGGAATCGGTTTCTGGAACCAGCGGTCGTAGATCTCGTTGATCTCCCCCGACTTGTACAAATCGGCCAGGGTCGCGTTGACCAATGCCAGAAATTGCGGATCGTCCTTGCGCACCATGCAGCTGTAGATTTCCCGCGATTGCTCCTGCCCCACCACCACCCACTTGTGCGGGTCGCGGGCCTTGGCCCGTTCGCCGTAGAGCAGCGCATCGTCCATGTAGAACGCCGCCGCCCGGCCGGTCTCGAGCATCTGGAAGGACTCGCCGTGGTCCTTGGCGCTGATGATGAACATGTCGGCCTTGTTGTCCTGGTTGTAGCTTTTCAGGAAGCGTTCATTGGTGGTGCCGGCGGTGGTCACCACGTTCTTGCCACGCAGGTCGGCGAAGCTGTGAATACCGCTGTCCCTGGCCGTCAGCAACTGGCCCTTCACGTAGATAAAACCATAGGAAAACGCCACTTGCTTCTGCCGCTCGGCCGTCACCCCGGTGGAGCCACACTCCAGGTCCACGGTGCCGTTCTGCACCAGTGGAATGCGGGTCTGGGAGGTAACCAGGTTGTACTTCACATTCAGTTGCGGTAACGCCAGTTGCTGCTTGATGCGCTCGACAATCTTGCCCGCCAGTTCCACCGAATACCCCATCGGTTTGCCGCTGTTATCCGCGACATAGGAAAACGGCACCGAGGCGTCGCGATAGCCCAGGGTGATGGTCTTGCTGCTAGCGATCTTGCCCAGCGTGCCCGCCGTTGGCGCCTCATTGGCAAAAGCCGCGGCGCTCAATAGCAGGCTCAGGGTGCAGCCGATCAACGTGATTTTTTGCATTGTTATTCTCCGTTGGGTGAGTCAGGCGGCGCGGGGCGTCAGGCCCTGCAAGTCGATGGAAGGTGTGTGCTGGCGGATCAGCTCGCTGAGCACGCGAGCACTGCCACACGCCAGGGTAAAACCCAAGGCCCCATGGCCCAGGTTGAGCCACAGGTTACGGTAGCCGGTGGCGCCGATCAGCGGCACGCCGCTGGGGGTGGCCGGGCGCATGCCGGCCCATTCGATAGCACGGGAATAATCCCCAGCCTGGGGAAAAGTTTCCAGGGCCTGGCGCTTGATCAAGGCCAGGCGCTTGGGGTCCGGCGTCGGGTCGAAGCCGACGATGTCGACCATCGCCGCGATTCGCAATTGTTCGCCGATCCGCGCATAGACAACCTTGCGGTCGTAGTCGGTGATGCTCAACTCCGGCGCCTGATGCTCGGGACCAATGGGCACGGTCAAGCTGTAGCCCTTGAGCGGATACAGCGGCATCCGCACGCCGGGCAAGGCGAGCGCGGCGCTGCGGTGGCCGGCAGCGATCACCAGGTGCTCCACCGGCAGCCGCTGCCCGTCCAGCACGATGGCCTGCACCGCGCCATTGGCGTGTTCGATGGCGCTGACCGGCTGCCCCAACAGGAACTCGCAGCGCCCCGAAACGCGCAAACGTGCCGCCAATTGCTGGCAAAACCCATGGCAATCGGCGACTTCCTCATCCGGTGTGTAGATCCCGCCTACATACGGCACGCCGGCCAGGGCCGGTTCCAGGGTCGCGCACTCGGCGGGGCCAAGCACCTGCTGAGAGGCACTGTCCGCCAACCCCTGCCGCGCGCGCCGGAAATGCCCGGCGTCGCGAAATGTCACCAGCTTGCCGTTGCGTCGCCATTCGAAGCCGTCGAGGTGGTCCTGCTCGCGCCAGCCCTGCAAGGTCGCCTGGCTCAATAGCGCCAGGCGCAACAGGTGGGCGCCGTTGCGCCGATTGACCGAAGTCCGGCAGGCGCCAATGAACGCAGCCATCCAGCGCCACTGCGCCGTGTCCAGGCGTGGCCGCAGCTTGAGCGGCGAGTCACCGCGCAGCATCCAGCCCAGGGCCTGCCAGGGCACGCCGGCATCCGCCAGCGGGGCGACATAGCGATAGGACAGCTGGCCACCGTTGGCAAAACTGGTTTCGCTGCCCACGGTCTCCCGGGCCTCCACCACCGTCACGTCGATGCCGTCGCGCACCAGCGCATAAGCCGTCGCCAGCCCCACCACGCCACCGCCGATGATGCAAACCCGCTGAGCCATGTCCGTCTCACATCTGTTTTGAATGGCTTCAGGTTAGGGCCAGGTGACAGGCCGCGAACAATGAATAAAGATGGGCCCCCTATAAACAAAGGTTATGGGCTTGCCATGCGCCTTCGCCATATCGAGATTTTCCAGGCCGTCCGCCAGACCGGCTCCATCAGCGGTGCGGCCCAACTGCTGCACGTTTCGCAACCGGCGGTGACCAAAGTGCTGCAGCATGCCGAGCAGCAATTGGGCTTTGCCTTGTTCCTGCGGGTGCGCGGCAAGTTGCAGGCCACCCCCGAAGCGCTGGAGCTGGAGCGCGAAGTCGACAAGGTCAGCGAGAGCCTGCAAGGTGTCCGGCGCCTCGCCCAGAGCCTGCGGCGCGAGCCGGGCCACAGCTTGCGGATCGGCGCGACACCGGCCCTGGCCTTGTCGCTATTGCCGGCGGCGATCCATCAATGGACCCGACGCTACCCGGACATCGTCTGCGAGTTGTCCAGCGCCCACAGCCGCGAACTGACGCAAAACCTGCTGATGCGCGAAATCGATGTGGCCCTGACCCTGCAACCGCCCGATCATCCAGGACTCAAGGCCCAGGCCCTGGCCAGCGGCGTATTGGTCGCCCTGGCGCCGAGCGGTCATTGGCCCGAAGCGCAGGTGGGCCAGCCGATGCCGTTGCAGGCCCTGGCCGGCGCACCGTTGATCGGCCTGTCCAGTGCCGACCCGCTTTCCGCCAAGCTGGACGGCTATCTCAAGGCCGTGGAACCGCCGCCGCGCATCAGCATCGCCGTACAAACCTATTCACTGGCCCGGGCCATGGTCGAGTCCGGTGCTGGGCTGGCGGTGATCGACCCGTTCACCGCGCTCGGCGCTTCGAGCACTCGCACCGCCATTCGGCCGCTGTCGCCCCCACTGCCGATTTCCCTGTACGCCGTGACCCGGGCCAACGAGGCGCCGGTGCATACCCTCGGCGCGTTGCTGGAGATCTTTGCCAGCCAGGCCCAGGCACAACTGGATCGCCTGTTCGCCGCGGCTCAAAGCACGTAGAACAGAATCGCCACGAAGTGCAGCAAACTGCCCGCCATGACAAACAGGTGCCAGATGCCATGGGCGTGGCGCAACCGGTGGTCGAGGGCAAAAAAGATAATGCCGACGGTGTACAACACGCCGCCCGAGGCCAGCCAGGCGAACCCTGTGCTGCCCAACGCCGCTAGCAAGGGCTTGACCGCCACCAGCACGATCCAGCCCATCACGGCGTAGATCACGATCGACAGGATCCGCGCCTCGGAACGCGGCTTGATTTCCTGCAAGATACCAATCACGGCCAGCCCCCAGACGATCCCGAACAATGTCCAGCCCCAGGGCCCACGCAGGGTCACCAGGCAGAACGGGGTGTAGCTGCCGGCGATCAACAGGTAGATCGAGAAATGATCGACCTTCTGCATGATTTCTTTTTTGCGCCCGCGCACGCTGTGATAGACCGTCGAAGCGCTATACAGCACCAGCAAGGTGAACCCGTAGATCGCCACGCTGACGATCTTCCATGGATCGCCCGCCATTCCGGCGATCACCAGCAACCACACCGCGCCGATAAACGCCGCCACCGCCCCCACCAGGTGCGTCCAGGCGTTGAGTCGTTCCCCGTGATACATCCAATACCACCTCGCATTTAGAAACAGGGGCCAAGGCTCAGGCTTGGCGCTTGAAAGTGCAATGGTTTGTACCCGTGCTAGACACAAACCCGTGGCGAGGGAGCTTGCTCCCGCTTGAGTGCGCAGCGCTCACAAGATTCTTGGGGCGGCTTCGCCACCCAGCGGGAGCAAGCTCCCTCGCCACAAAGGCTCTCCAGCCACATAAATCGCGTCGCCAGGAAGACATGGGGCACAATCGAGCCATACGAATAAGAGTCCGCGCCCATGCTGATCGACGAAGAATTGACCCTGAAGAAACTCGAGGTGTTCCTGGCCTTCATGCGCACCGGCAACCTGGCGCGGGCGGCGGCCGAGTTGCAGACCAGCAACGTCAGCGTGCACCGGGCCATTCACTCGCTGGAAAGCGCCTTGCGCTGCCCGCTGTTCAAGCACGAAGGCCGCAACCTCACGCCGTTGGAAAGCGCCTATGTGCTGGAGGAACGGGCGCAGAAGCTGATCCAGGACGTGGTCGACAGTGTGCGCCTGACCCGTGAGGCCGCCGGCTTCTCCGCCGAGCGCTTCAAGCTTGGCTCGCTGTATTCGCTGACGGTCAAGACCGTGCCGCAGTTGATCATGGGCCTGAAGATCCGCCGCAGCGAACTCAATATCGACCTGATCATGGGTTCCAACATCGACCTGCTGTACAAGCTCAAGAACATGGAAGTCGATGCGATCCTGGTGTCCCTGGACGACAGCGTCAACGACCCGGATTGCGAGCAGATCGCGCTGTTTTCCGATGACATCTTCCTCGCCACGCCGGCCGACTCGCCCTTTGCCCAGCGCAGCGAAGTCGACTTGGCCGAGGTCCGCGACGAAACGTTCATCACCCTGACCCAGGGCTTCGCCACGCATCAGGACGGTGTCCGGGTGTTCAAGCAGGCGGGGTTCGAGCCGAAGGTGGCGATGCAGGTCAACGACATCTTCACCCTGCTGAGCATGGTCAGCTCCGGGGTGGGCTACGCCTTGCTGCCAGGCCGGATTGCGGCGGTGTATGAAAACCGGGTGAAGCTGATCCCGTTGCAGGAAAAGTACCGGTTGCAGCAGCACATTGGCGTGGTGTTCCTGAAGGCCAAGGAGCGCGATCCGAACTTGCTGGCGCTGTTGGCGGAGTGCCGGATGTATGCCAATCGGCAAGCTTGAAACCGAGTCGCCCCCTTCGCGAGCAAGCTCGCTCCCACATTGGATCGGTGTTCACAAATCCCCTGTGGGAGCGAGCCTGCTCGCGATGAGGACAGCCCGTTCAGCGCAAGATCAAAGCCCTACCCCATCAACCCCCGCATAATCAGGAACAGCAGCGAAGGCCCGAGCAAGCACCCAAGGGCGGTGTAGAACGCCGCCGTCAGGCAACCATAAGGCACCAGCTTCGGATCGGTGGCCGCCAACCCACCGGCCACGCCGCTGGAGGTGCCCATCAAGCCGCCGAAGATCACCGCGCTACGCGGGTTGTTGAGGCCGATGTACGGCGCCACGAACGGTGTCGCCACCATCACCAGGATCGCCTTGATCAATCCGGCGGCAATGGACAAGGCCATCACCTCGGAAGTGGCCCCAATCGCCGCCCCGGTCACCGGCCCGACGATGTAGGTCACGGCTCCCGCACCGATGGTGGTCAGGCTCACCGAATCGGTATAACCAAAGGCCATCGCCACGCCAACCCCGGCAATGAACGACGTACCGACCCCGACAAACAAGGCCAGCACTCCAACGAAACCGGCGCGCTTGAGTTCCTCGACACTCACGCCGAACGCCGTGGCGACGATGGCGAAGTCCCGCAGCATGGCGCCGCCCAGCAAGCCAATCCCGGACAGCAGCGGAATGTCCACCACGCCCTTTTGCCCACCGGTCATTGCGCCGCCGATGTAGGAGAGTACCAATCCCAGGAGGATGGCGATCGCCGAGCCATGCAGGCGGCCTTTGGTGAAGGTATTGCTGATCCAGTAGGACACCCACATGGTGATGCCGACAATGGCAAAACCGCTGATCAGGCCGTAGCCGGTGATGACTTTCATCATGGATTCGTACATGGCAATCACCCGACCGTCTTGACGGAGATGTCGGCCTGAGGCCCTTTGTTGCCAATGCGTACCAGCACCGGTACCAACGCAAAGGCAATCACCACCGCCAGGGTCCCGGCCAGGATCGCCATCGGCCCACCCTTGAGTGCACCGTAGACGTTTTGCTGGGCCGCCATCGCGACCACGATGGGGATGTAGATCGCACTCCAGAATTCCACGCCGGCCTCGGATTTGCCCGTGAACAGGCCGCGTTTGTTCAGGTAACTGCCCAGGCCGATCAACAGCAGCATCGCAATGCCGACGCCGCCCACGTTGGCCGGCACGCCAATGAGCTTGCCCAGCAGCTCGCCGATGAAAATACCCGCCAGGGTACAAAAGGCCAGGAACGCCACACCGTAAATAATCATTGTCGTAGTCCTCAAAGTGCATCGTCGAAGTTGTTGTTTTTGTGCTTCGCCAGCTTGAGTCGGTGGTCTAGGGTTGGCGGCTTCCCTCCTCACGCAACAGCGCTTGCAATGTATCGAGCCGAGCACCGTCGAAGGCCATGACGGAGCCCTGCTCGAACACCCGGCGCGCCAGGGCGGTGAGCACCGCACCGGGCGGCAGTTCGATCTGCAACCGCACGCCTCGCTCGTAGGCGCTTTGCACCGTGCCGCGCCAATCGACGACACGGCACATGTTGAAGGCCAGATCGTCGCGCAGGGCATCGGTATTGATGACCGGCCGGGCGCGGCTGCCGCTGAGATAGCCCAGGGTTGGCGCTTTCAACGGCACGTCGGCAAACGCCTCGGCCAATGTCCGGGCCGGCGCCTCCAGCAACGGACAATGGGACGGCACGCTCACCGCCAGCCGGCAGGCCTTGCCAGCGCCTTGGCTCCGAGCCTTTTCGGCAACGAGGCCCATGGCGCCGTCGCTGCCGGCAATGACCACTTGGTTATCGGCATTGATGTTGGCCAGGTAGACCGGCGTTGTTTCACTGTGCACCTGGGCCAGCAAGGCTTCCACCGCCGCGAGGTCCAGGCCGATGATCGCCGTCATGCCGTAGCCTTGCGGGTAGGCCTGCTGCATCAGTTCGCCGCGCAGGCTGACCAGTCGCAACGCATCCTCGAAAGCCAGCGCCCCAGCCACTACTGCCGCCGGATACGCACCGATGGACAGTCCCGCCACATAGTCAGGCGCGGGAGCCTGTTCCAGCAATCGACGGGCCGCCGCCACGCCGGCGATCAGCAGGCACAGCTGCACGGCGCGGGTCGACTGCAAGGCTTCAGCGCTGTCCAGTCGCAAGACATCTTCACCGAGCACAGCACTCGCCTCGTCCAGGATCCGCGGCGCCACCCCATGGAGCATGCCCACGCGCTGCGCACCCTGGCCGGGAAAGACCAAGAGGCTGCTCACGCGACCTGCTCCAACGAAGGCTGCCAGGGATCGCTCACCAGCCGGGCCCGGACATCATCCTTGAGCAAGACCCGACGGGACGAGCCCGCCCATTCGCGCAAGGCCACGGCGCCGCAAGGGGTTTGCAACTGCATGTCCACGGCGCATACCGAAGCATCCAGTAGCGCCAGCAACTGCTTGGCCTGGAGCCGATCCAGGCGCTGCGGCGTGCGCAGAATCAGATCCAGGTCGCTGCGCTCATGCAGTGCCTCGACACCCGTGGCGAGCTCGAACCCGGCGCTGCCGCTGACACCCCAGGCCCAGCCGCTGGCGTCGAGCAGCGGGCGCAGGCGGGCCAGCGTGTGCAGGGCTGGCAGGTCGCGAGTCGACTCGACGTGACAGAGGTCTTCCGGCCTGACGCAACGGGAAATCGCCGCGACCGCCATTGACGTTGCATAACGCTGCTCGCGCAAATGCCCGCGCACGCCGACCGCGATCTGATCCGCTGGCGTCAGCGAGCGCCGAACCACCACCGGTTGACCGGCGGCCATCGATTCAACCACCCATGCCGGCGCACCCGCGGGCACTTGCTCCGGGGTCATCCCCCAGAGCAGGTCATGGGCCAGGTACGTATTCACCACTGCGCGCTCAACAATTGGCGAACCGTGCTGGAGGCCGCCCGATGGGTCGCACCGAGGCGACTGCTCAAGTCGCGAGGCGCAGTGGCGACATTGTTGATCGCCTGTTGCAGGCAATCGATGACCCGGGCCAAATCAGTCGCCGAGGGCTGTTCGATCTGCTCCACCGACAGGGTTTCCCACAGCAAGCCCAGGCTGGCAAAGCTGTCGATGTCATAGGCCATCGGCGGCACGCTGGCAGCCAGCGCTTCAAGCTCCTCGACACTGCGCAAGGTCACCCGCGCCGCCGAAGCCTTGCCCATGGCGTGGACCATCACGCCCGGGTCGCGCAGGGCGATCAACCGGTTGGCCTGGTAGCCGTGGGCCAGGAACGCCCCCGACATCGCCTTGCCCACCAGCAAGCCAATCACCGGATGCCCGGCCAACCGGGCGCGGGCGTAACTGTCAGCGGCGCCGGCCAGGGCCTGGTGAATGCCCAGCGCTTCTTCGCGCCGGCCATAGGCCTGGCTCGGCACATCGACAATGGCGATCAGCGCACGCTTGTGGGTTGCATCGCGGTCGGCGTCGATGGCGTCATCCACCGCCTTGGCCAGGCCCCACCCTTCCAGCAAGCCGACTTCGCCATTGCGCGCCCGAGGGAAACGGTTGTCGGGATCGGCCACCACCGCCAGCAGGCGCACGGTTTGTTCGCCCAGGCTGACATCGGCGACTTTCAACGAAGCGGGTAAACCTTGCACCGTGCTGGCACCACCACTCAAGGCCTCGAACCAGCGCAAGCCTCTCAACGAATAAGCACTCATGGGCGTTCTCCCTGGTACAGCTGGCGAACCGCTTCCGGTTCGATTTGCACGTCAGTGTCCAAGCGGGCCAGGCGTTGCAGGAACAGTTCGGCCTGGCCACTGCGGTGCTGCGCGGGCACGCCCAGGTGCAGCAACTGGCTGACCTGCTGACGGATCTGCGTCACGTCGTCGGCCGCGTAACGGTCCACCAGTCCGGTGGCGAAACGCTGCTCACCGCCGGTCAGGCTCCAGATAAATGGCCGGTCGCGAGAGTCATATTCGTCGAGGCCGGCTTCCTGTTCGATCACTTGCGGACCGTTCAGGCCCAGCCGTGCTTCCCGGGTCACCAGCAGATAGCTGCACAGCCCGGCGGCAATGGACATGCCGCCAAAGCAACCGACGCTGCCGGCGACCACACCCACCACTGGCTGGTACTGGCGCAGATCGACTATCGCCGAGTGAATCTCGGCAATCGCCGCAAGCCCGAGGTTGGCTTCCTGCAACCGCACGCCGCCGGTTTCCAGCAGCAACACGGCGCGGGTCGGAATACCTTTTCGGTTGTCCTGCGCCGCCAATTCCAACGCACCGGCGATCTTCGCCCCGCCGACTTCGCCGAGGCTGCCACCCTGGAACGAACCTTCGATGGCGGCGATCACCACCGGCAGGCCGTCGAGCATGCCCTTGGCGATCACTACGCCGTCGTCGCTTTGCGGCACCACGCCTTGGCGCAACAGCCACGGCGACATGATCCGCTGGAACGGGTCGAGCAATTCGCGGAACGTACCGGCATCGAGCAAGGCTTTGGCCCGTTGCCGGGCGCCGAGTTCGACGAAGCTGTGCTTGTTGAGCAACGCTGCGCTGTCAGTCATGGCCCATCTCCTCGAAGCCTTGTTCCAGGCGCAGGCGCACCACGCCGGGGGTGGCGCCGAAATCATGGATGTCGATGCTCATCGCGGACGGTGTCTGACCGTCGAACATCCGGGCAAACAGATGCCGCCAGCGCTGCTCGCTGCCATTGACCGAGGTCTGCACCTGGATGGTCAGCTTGCCCGCCAGGCCAGGCTCGATCAGCACTTCCAGGTCGCCCGAGCCGACACAGCCCACCAGCGCCCGGCCCCGTGGCGGCTTGCCGGCGGGGAATTCAAAGGATAAGGTTTCCATCAGCACACTCCTGGGAAGAAGCCATCGCCGCGCTCGATGCGATCGAGGAACAGGCAGGCGGCGAGCAGGTCGGCAGCGCCGCCGGGCGAGGCGTTCAAGGCAATCAGTTGTTGGTCCAGCGCATGCAATTGGCGGCGGCCGCCCAGGCTTGCACTGCCACCGGCGTCGAGCACCGCTTTGGCGCCCTGTTGCATGGCCTGCAAACCCGCTTCGCCAGCGCGGTAGAGCACACAGGTGTCGGCCAGTGTTGTCATGATCGCCAGCAAGGCATCCAGGCGAGCGTTCTGCTCGCCCGCCCCCGCCGCGCGGCTGCGCTTGAGTTGCGGCAAACCCAGGCCCGTCACCGCCGGGAACGCCAGTTGCGCTTCTTCCCGGGCGCCGCGCACGCCGTAGCGCTGGGCGACCTGGGCGCCGTGGCTCAAGGGTTGGGGTGCATAACGGTCGGTGAGCAAGGCCAGGCGGGCGGCACGTAGCGTGACGGCGCCCGCGACGTTGGATTCAGGCTCCAGCGCCGCCGCCGCGACGAGCAAGCCCAAGGCCCATATCGCACCCCGGTGAGTATTTACGCCGCCCGTGGTGGCGAGCATCGCGGCTTCACCTTCTCGGCCGATCCGGCCGAGGGCCTCGCGCAGCGGCAAGCCGATCTCGCCACACTCGAGGGCGGCCTCGGCCATTTCCTTGAAGGCCGGCCACAGCGACAGTGCCGAGGCGTGCATCAGGCCCAGGTGCAGGTCGGTGTGGGCACCACTGCCGCGCCGGTCCACCAGGGCCGGTTTGGGTGAGAGGTCGGCTTCGTCGATCAGCGCGTCCACCGCCAGATCGGCCAAACGTTCAGCCAGGGATAACGTCTTGGGTTGCAGATTAAGGGCGCGCATTTACCAGCTCCTGAACTTGGCGGGCGGGTTGTAGAGGCCACCGGACCATTCCACCAGATCGGCCACGCTCTTGGCCGCGAGCAACTCGCGGGTGGCGTCGGTGCGGCGGATGCCGAGGTCTTCGGGCAAGGCGATCAGCCCTTCGCGGCGCATGCGTGCGGTGTCTTTCGGGTCATGGCGCAGGCCGATGGCAGTGACGCCGGCCACGGCGGCGATCATCGCCTGGCGCTCTTCCAGGGAGCGGGCCTTGTACAGGTAGGCGATGCCCTCTTCGGTGAGCAGGTGGGTGACGTCATCGCCGTAGATCATGATCGGCGCCAGGGGCATGCCGGCTTTCTTCGCCACGTCCACCGCGTCGAGAGTGTCGACGAAGGTCGGCTTGCCGCCTTCCTGGAACGTCTCGACCATCTGCACCACCAGCTTCTTGCCGCGTTCGAGCAACGGCGCCTCGCCACCGCCGTGGCGCATGTCGAGCCAGGCCGGCGTGCCGTGACGGCGACCGCGAGGGTCATGGCCCATGTTCGGCGCACCGCCGAAGCCGGCCAGTCGACCGCGGGTCACCGTGGAGGAATGGCCGTCGCCGTCCACTTGCAGGGTGGCGCCGATGAACAGGTCCACCGCGTACTGCCCCGCCAGTTGGCAGACCATGCGGTTGGAGCGCAGCGAACCGTCGTGGCCGGTGAAGAACACGTCGGGGCGCGCGGCGATGTAATTTTCCATGCCCAACTCGGTGCCGAAGCAATGCACGCTTTCGACCCAGCCGCTTTCGATGGCCGGGATCAGGGTCGGGTGCGGATTGAGGGTCCAGTTGCGGCAGATCTTGCCCTTCAAACCAAGGGATTCGCCGTAGGTCGGCAAGATCAATTCGATGGCGGCGGTGTTGAAACCAATGCCGTGATTGAGGGACTGGACGTTGTGTTTTTCGTAGATCCCACGGATCGCCATCATCGCCATCAGCACATGCACAGGCTTGATATGGCGAGGGTCGCGGGTGAACAACGGTTCGATGTAGAACGGTTTGTCGGCCACCACCACGAAATCCACCCAGGACGCCGGGATATCGACTCGCGGCAAATCGCTGACATCGTCTACCAACTGATTGACCTGGACGATCACGATGCCGTCGCTGAAGGCCGCCGGTTCGATCAGCGCCGGCGTGTCTTCGGTGCTGGGGCCGGTGTAGATATTGCCGGCGCGGTCGGCCATGAAACCGGCCGAGAGCACGACATTGGGAATCAGGTCCACCACCAGCCGGGCATAGAGCTCGATGTAGGTGTGGATCGCGCCGATTTCCAGCAGGCCGTCTTCCAGCAACTGGCTGATGCGCAGGCTCTGGGTACCGGCGAAAGAAAAATCGAGCTTGCGGGCGATGCCGCGTTCGAACAGGTCCAAGTGCTCGGAACGACCGACGCTCGGCATGATCATGTGCAGGTCATGCAGCTTCGAAGGGTCGACTTTCGCCAGGGAGCGGGACAGGAAGTCCGCCTGCTTCTGGTTATTGCCTTCCAGCACCACACGGTCGCCGGGCAGGATCAACGCCTCCAGCGCCGCGACGATCTTGTCGGTGGGCAGCACCACACCGTCGGCAAGCCCCTTCACCAGCCCGAGACGCCGCTGTTTCTCGCTGCGCCGCCGCGTCCAGCGCGAGTCGGGGGATATTGTTGTTGTCATGACCACTCCACGGGTTCGCTGTCGTGGAGCTCACCTTAGGAGTGTTGTGGCGTGGGCATCAATCAAGCTCAGCGGCGGATCGTTACGGCTGGAGTAATGGTTGATGCCGCAGCGGACAATGCTTCTGTGGCGAGGGAGCTTGCTCCCGCTCGGCTGCGCAGCAGTCGTCGCTTTTGGGGCCGCTTCGCGACCCAGCGGGAGCAAGCTCCCTCGCCACGGTTTGCGACATCCGGATGAGGGTCTGCCCTGTGGGAGCGAGCTTGCTCGCGATAGCGGTGGGTCAGTCAACAGTGTTGTTGCATGACACTGCGCCATCGCGAGCAAGCTCGCTCCCACAGGGATATGGATTGGATTGGAAGTTTGTGGCCACCGCCACGGGCCAACTCTTGAGAAAGAGAGGGAAGTGGTTTGGGCATCCTTCAAGCGATCCACGGCTGAACGCATCAGGCCTTCACATTCCTGGCGATCCGGTGGTTCGGTTTTCAGGCCGCCGCTATGTGACAGGTTCTCCAGGTTTTGGTGCTTGTCCATCCTTGGTTTCCAACGGGTCTTCACCCAGCAAGTCGATCTTCTCCTGCTGCGCTACCCGCATCACGAAGCTGTTGCCGGCCGCAAGTTTTGCCGCCCAGTCCCGGGGCGTGTAGAGCGTTGGATTTAGCGAACGGCCCAGTTGTTCTTCCAGAGGCAGGAGCCGCTCCATGACTTCACTGTAGTGCAGGCCCTCGCCGATCAGCATGAGGTCTATGTCACTGGATGTGTTCGCCTGGCCCTTGGCGATGGAGCCATAGACGAACGCCCAGCACAGTTGCTCTGAAAAGGGCTCCAATGCCAGGCGTAACGGTTCGGCGATGCCGATGGTCTTGCGCACGATGCCCAGCAGTTCAGCGTAAATCGGACAGTGTGGATTTGCTTGATAGTGGGTTTGATTGCCCAGACGAGTCATGGTGAGCACGCCTGAGCGTTGCAGGCGCTCCAGCTCGCGCATGAGGCTGCCTTTGCCTACTTGGGCCCAGCGGGCAATTTCGTTGGCATAGAAGCTTTGATCCGGCTTACCAAACAACAAGCCCAAGACTCGCTGCTGAGTGGCTGTGAACAGCGCGTCGCTGAGAGAAAGAGGGTTCATATAAGCAGTCTAAAGTCCCAAATGGGGAACGATAGGTCCCTTATTGGGACTTATCAAGCTTTGACACTTAAGTCGGTCCCATAAAAGGACTTAACAGACCCTTAATGGGACTTCTTCGCAGCCCAGCGGGAGCAAGCTCGCTCCCACCGGTTGGGTTCAGTTACCGACCAACCCCGCCGCAATCACCAATTCCTCCAACGCCAACAGATCCGGTACTTTCGCCACATGCTCCCCCACCTGCACCGCCGCCTGTTCCAGCCCGCACAGCGGCACGTCGACGTAGCTCAACTGGCTGTCGAGCTTGCAGGAGCGCGGGATGCCTTGCACCAGCAGCGCGATGAAGCGCAGCTCCGGCCGGCCGCCCAGGGCGTTGAGCACGACGATGCGCACACGCTCGCCCATCACGGTTTTCTGACCGCAGGCCGACTCGAAGCTCAGCAGCGGGATTTGCCGTTCGCGCCAACTTACCCAGCCCAGGAACCACGGCGGGGTGTCCAGATCGAAGGCGCTGCTTTGGTAATCGATCAGTTCGGCCACCGCCACGTTGGGCAGGATCAGGTGTCGGTCGGCCAAGGGCAGCAGTAACCCGGTGAGGTGGCTGGTGCGATGTTCATGCATGGGTTTTGCTCCAGTAGGCGATGCTGTCGAGCAGCACCGACTCCTGGTACGGCTTGCCCAGGTAGTCGTTGACACCGATGGCCATGGCGCGGTCGCGGTGTTTCTGGCCGGTGCGGGAGGTGATCATGATGATCGGCAGGTGTGCCAAGCGCGGGTCGTTGCGCACTTGGGTGGCCACTTCGAAACCGTCCATGCGCGGCATTTCGATGTCCAGCAGCATCAGGTCGGGCGCGTGTTCGGCCAGCAGCGCCATGGCATCCACGCCGTCCTTGGCGGTCAGGACATGCATGCCATGGCGTTCCAGCAGGCGACTGGTGACCTTGCGCACCGTCACCGAGTCATCCACCACCAGCACCAGCAGTGGCCGTTGCGGTTCGCCCTCGCCTTCGGCCGGCACCTGGCGGCGCGGAACCTGGTGGGGCAAGGCGCGGATCGGCGCCAGCAGGTCGAGGATCAACACCACCCGGCCATCCCCCAGGATCGTCGCCCCGGACAAGCCCTGCACCGCCGCGAATTGCGGCCCCAGGCTCTTGACCACGATCTCCCGGGTCCCGGCGATGGCGTCCACCTGCACGGCGACGTGCCGCTCGTTGCACTGCACCAGCAACACCGGCAAGGGTTGGCTCTGGCCCAGCAATTTCGGGCGGCCGCCGGTTTTCAGCAACTCGCCCAGATAGCACAGCTCATAGCGTTGCCCGGCGTAGGTGTAGGTCGGCGGATCGAGCTGGTAATAGCCGTCCAGTTCGGCGGGCAACACCCGGACCATGCTGTCGATGGCGTTCAGTGGGATCGCGTACTGGTCGTCGTGACAATGCACCATCAACGCCCGGTTCACCGCCACGGTAAACGGCAGGCGAATGCGGAAATGCACGCCCTGCCCCGGCGTGGAATCGATGACCATGCTGCCACCCAACTGCCGCACCTCTTCGTGGACCACGTCCATGCCCACGCCACGCCCAGAGATCTGGGTGATTTTTTCCGCGGTTGAAAACCCCGGTTGCAGGATGAACTGCAGCACGTCGCGGTCACTGATGTCGCTGTCCGGCGCCAACAGGCCACGCTTGATCGCCTTGCGCCGCACCGCTTCCAGCGGCACGCCGGCACCGTCGTCGCGGATGTCGAAAATGATGTCGCCGCCTTCCCGGGACAGGTCGAGGCTGATGCGCCCCCGCGCGGGCTTGCCGGCGGCGATGCGCACGTCGGCCGACTCCAGGCCGTGGTCGACGGCGTTGCGCAGCATGTGTTCCAGCGGCGCGGCCATGCGTTCCAGGACATTACGATCCATCTCGCCGTCGGCATTGCCGACCACGAATTCCACGTCCTTGCCCAATTCCTGCGCCACTTGCCGGACGATGCGCTTGAGCCGCGGCAGCATGCGTTCGAACGGCACCATGCGCGTGCGCATCAGGCCTTCCTGGAGCTCGGTGTTGATCCGCCCCTGCTGTTGCAACAGGACTTCGGCGTCGTGGTTGCTGCGATCCAGGGTTTCCTTGAGTTCGAGCAAGTCCGACGCGGACTCGAACAGCGCCCGGGACAATTGCTGCAACTGGGAATGCCGGTCCATTTCCAGCGGGTCGAATTCTTCGTAGCCCAGGCGCTCGGCCTCCACTTGCTGGCGGCTGAGAATCCGCCCCTGGGTCTCGGTGTCCAGGCGCCGCAACTGGTCGCGCATGCGCTCGATGGTGGTTTCCATTTCGCCCAGGGCCACGCGCGCGTCGTTGACTTGCTGTTCGATGCGCCCACGGAAAATCGACGTTTCGCCCGCCAGGTTCACCAGGTCATCGAGCAGTTCGGCGGAGACCTTGACCATGTCCGCACCGTCGCCCGCTGCGCCAGGGTCCGGTCTTGCCGGCGCCGTGGGAAGACTTACGCTAGCGGTGGGGACCGGCTCCGGTGTCGAAACAGCCTGTGGCGCCGCGCTTTCCTGGGGATGATTCACCGCCTGGATCTGCGCGATCAGCCGGTCGGCCAGTGGGCACGGGTGACCGGCGCGCACCGCATCGAGCATCTGCGCCAGCCGGTCATGGCTGCTTTGCAACAAGGCGAACAGCGCCGGGGTCGGCTGGAGCAGGCCCGCCGACAGGCCTTCGTAGAGGTTTTCCAGCTCGTGGGCGAGGTCGCCGATGGGGCCGATTTCCACCATCCGCGCGCCACCCTTGAGGGTGTGCAAATCCCGCAGCAGGGTTTCCACGGCCTGGCGGTTCGACGGTTCTTCCTGCCAGCGCAGCAGCGCCGCCCCTGAGCTGTCGAGAATGTCGAAGCCTTCTTCAAGGAAGATTTCCAGCAACTCGGGATCATGGCCGGTGCCGTCGGCCTGGGCCGCGGCGCTCGTCTCGATGGCGTTCGGCTTGTCCTGGCGGAACCTTCGGATGGCGTCGATCAGCGCAACGGGATCGCCCAACGGCTGGCCCTGTTGCAACTGCCCAAGCAACAGGTCGAGGCGTTCGTGGCTGTTATCGAGCAACTGCGCCAGTTCCTCGTTGTAGCTGTAGCGCCGGTCCACCAGCCCTTCGTAGAGGTTTTCCAGCTCCTGGGCCAGGTCGCTCACCGGCCGGATGTCGGCCATCCGCGCGCCACCCTTGAGGGTGTGCAAGTCACGTTGCAGTGAGGACAACGGCGCGCCATTGTCCGGATCGGCCAACCAGCGTTGCAAGGCTTGGGCGGCGCTTTCGAGAATGTCCTGGGCCTCTTCGAGGAAAATCGACGCGAGGTCATCTTCCATCGAGGTCTCGGCGGGCGCGTCACGTTCCATTTCCGCCGTCGCGTGGCCCAGTTCGCGGATGCTCAAGGTGCGGCTGCCGTCGCTGCGGATCAGGCCGGTGGCCGACGGGTCGAGGCTCTCCTGAAGCAAGCGACGCAGGGCCTGTACCCGCTCGGGTTGCGGACGCACGTGCTGCCCGGCCGCCAGCTCATCGAGCATGTCGATCAACGCTTCATGGGCGCGCTGCGCTTGCTGGAAAAATTCATCGCTGACCGCCAGGCTGCTTTCTTCCACCGCGCCGTAGAGGTCCAGCAGGGCTTCGCAGAGTTCGTCCACCGGGTGCAGGTCGGCCAGGTGCGCGCCTTCGCCGAGGGTAGTCAGTTCATCCAGCAGCGCACTCAATTCCTGGCCTTCGCCAGGGTGCTGCTGCCAGCGCTGCAAGAGGCTCTCGGCGTCCAGCAGGATGTCCATGCCCTGGGCAAGGAAATTGTTGATCAATTGTGGATCGCGCTTAGTCCTCAGGGCTTTGCCCGGCGCACTGTTGGCGGCGTGCAGGCGCTCGGCCAGCAGCGCCTGGGCGCGCTGGATAAGGTCCCCGGCGCCGGGGATCGGCGTCAGCGGTTCGCTGTGCAACCGGCGCAAGCCCAGGCGCAGCAGTCCCTCTGCCTCCAGCAGCAATTCCACCTCATCCAGGTCGAGGGCGATCAGGTGCGCCCGGTATTCCCGGGCGAGCTCATCCATCGCACCGGCCAGCTCGGCGATGGGCAGCACGCCGGCCATGGACGCACTGCCCTTGAGGGTGTGCAAGGCCCGCTGCAATTCATCGCTGGCCTGCAACGGCAGGTGGTCGGCCGCCTGGTCGAGAAAACGATTGAGGCTGGCGAGGTGGCCCTGGGCTTCGTTGTCGAAGATTTTCAACAGCAGCGGATCGAGGGCGGCTACATCCTGCTCGTCTTCATCGTCTTCATCGCCGCCCTTGGCCAGGCCATGGGCGCGGGCGGCCAGGCGGTCGACGTCGTCACGCTGGCGCTGGCGATTGGCGGCGAATTCGGCCACCAGGTCCGGCAACAACTGCACGGTATCTTCGATCAGCTGACGGACCGACGCCCCCGGCTCGACGCTGCGCTCCAGCACCCGGTTGAGCAGGTTTTCCACGGCCCAGGCCAGCTCGCCCAGCACCAGCGCCCGCACCATCCGGCCGCTGCCTTTCAAGGTATGGAACGCCCGGCGCAGCTCGCCCAGGGCAACAGCATCGTCGGGATGCGCGCCCCAGCGCGGCAGGTACTCACGCAGAACGTCGAGCACCTCGGCGGTTTCCTCGAGGAAGACCTCGCGCAATTCGTCGTCCACCGGGCTTTCGTCCAGTGGTGGCGGCAACAGGCTGCCCGGGGTGCTCCGGGCCGGCGGATTGACCGCCGACACCGGACTGGCCAGCACCTCGGCCAAGGACTGCACCGTCTGCGGGTCGTCCAGCTCCTGCAAGTCCTGCATGACCTGGGCTTCGTTGGGGCTCAACACATCATCGAGCACCGGCACCCGCGCTTCGTCAGGGTAATAGCCGAGCGCGGCCAGGCTCCGCTCGACCCCATCGAGCAACGGCTCGCCAGGGGTTTCCGGGTCTTCGCTCAAGCGCTCCAGGTAGTATTCCAGGCCGGTGATCACGTCGGCCAGGTGATCGAGCTCCTCCCATCCCGGCTGGGCTTGCTCCAGCAGCAGGTGGTCGCGGATGAAGGCGTTGCAGGCCTCCACCAGGCTGGCGGCGCGGCCCAGGGGGATCATCGCCAGCGCGCCGCGCACCTGGGTCAGCAGTGCCGGCAAGGGCTGAAGTTGCTCGCTGTTCCAGTCCGCGTCGATGTAGTCGACGATCATGTCCTTGGCCTGTTGCAGGCAGGTGTGGGTTTCCTTGATGACGATCTGGTGGATCTGGGTCAGGTCGGTGGTGGGCAGGTGGGTGTCTTCGCGGCTCTCGGGCTCGACGGTGCCGACCATGCCGGCCAAGGTCGCCTCGACGTAGAGCAAGGCCCCGGCAACGTCCATCAGGGTCGCGTCATCCGGGGCGCGCTGGCCTTGGGCAAGGCTCAGTACCACCGCCAGTTGATCGATGATGACCTTGCGCGGCTGGCCGAAGCCCAGCACCGCCAGGGTGTCGGCGATCTGCCGCAGCGGCGCCAGCAGGCTGTCCAGCTCCGAGGCGTGCTGGCGATCGCTGCGCACGAACAAGTCCAGGCGTTCCTTGACCCGCACCAACTCCTCGCACAGCGCGGCGAGCACCGAGCGCATGGCATCGCGGTCGGGCCCGGCCAGGCGCGCGCGTTCTTCGTCGACCATGGCGCTGTCGGGCAGCGCGTCGTCCAGTGAGTAGCGTTCTTTCATGATCTGCATCTGCCCGCTGGGATGTTCGGCCTTGGCAATATAGAACAACAAGCTCTTGAGCAGGTGCGGCGGTGCCGGCTGATTGATGCCGGGCATGCCTTGGTCCAGCAGGCGCTTGAGTTCCTTGTCGGCTTCCTTGAACAGGCTGCGCAGCGCCGGGCTGTTGGCGATGCGCCCGTCACGCATGCCTTCGACCAGCGCCGAGGCCACCTGCCATAACGCATTGAGCGGCGCGCCGGCGCACAAGGTTTCCAGGCGCTGGAAGACCTTGGCCAGGTAACCGAGGTGGGTCGCGTCGTCTTGTTCGCGCAGCAGGCCCACCAGGGCCATTTGCAGGGTCTGGCGCCATTTGCGCAAGGTGTTTGGCAGGTCGGCGGGTTCAAGGCGCTGCAAGGCCTCGTCGTCAAGCGGCACAATATCGGGCAGTTCGGGGCTGAACAGGCTGGTTTCCGACAGCAGGCTCTCGCCCCGGGCACTGCGCAGGTCGTTGATCAAGGGCAGTACCACCAACGGCAGGTCGCGGCGGGCACCTTGTACGCGGTCAAGGTAGATCGGCAACTGCCCCAGGGCCTGGCTCAACAGGCTGATGGCTTCGTCGCGATGGGTGACGCGGTTGTCCTCGAGGGCGGCGCACAGCTGCTCCATCTCCTCGGCCAGCAGCGCCGCACCGTAGAACTCGACCATCTGCAGGCCGCCGTGGACCTGGTGAATGCAGGCCAGGCACTGCCCGAGGGCATCCGCCGCCTGGGGATCGTCCACCAGGCGGTTGAGGGCCAGATGAGCCTGCTTCAGCGTTTCGGCAATCTCGCCCTTGACCCATTCCAGGGCCACGTAGTCGTGCCGATCACCCATAACCACTCCAAATCAACAGTCGTATGCCGCAGGATTACATCAGCCTTTGTGGCGAGGGAGCTTGCTCCCGCTTGAGTGCGCAGCGCTCACAAAATCTTTGGGGCGGCTGCGCCCCCCAGCGGGAGCGAGCTCCCTCGCCACAAAAGCTTCCTCGCCACATGACCCTTCTCAATATGCAGATCCGGCCTGTCACACCTTGTCCTCATCCACCACAGGCGCCGCCGGCAAGGTAAACCCCGACACCGAACGGCGCAGCTGGCTGGCCATTTTCGCCAGGTTGCCAATGCTTTCGGCGGTGGCGGTGGAGCCCGACGAAGTCTGCGTGGTGATCTGTTGGATCACGTTCATGGTCAAGGAAATCTGCCCCGCCGAGGTGGTCTGTTGCTGCGCCGCGTTGGAGATGCTCTGGATCAGCGCCGCCAGGGTCTTGGACACGCCTTCGATTTCTTCCAGGGCGACGCCGGCATCCTGGGCCAGTCGTGCACCGCGCACCACTTCGGTGGTGGTCTGCTCCATGGAAATCACCGCTTCGTTGGTATCGGCCTGGATCGCTCGCACCAGGGTCTCGATTTGCCGGGTCGCCGCCGAAGAACGCTCGGCCAGGCGCTGCACTTCATCGGCCACCACCGCGAACCCGCGCCCGGCATCGCCGGCCATGGACGCCTGGATGGCGGCGTTGAGGGCGAGGATGTTGGTCTGGTCGGCGATGTCGTCGATCAGGCTGACAATGTCGCCGATTTCCTGGGACGACTCCCCTAGGCGCTTGATGCGCTTGGCGGTGTCCTGGATCTGTTCGCGAATGTTGTCCATGCCATGAATGGTGTTGTGCACCACCTCGTTGCCCTTGTTGGCGATTTCCACCGAACGCTCGGCCACCGCCGACGATTCGGCGGCATTGGCCGACACCTGGTCGATGGATTGGGCCATTTCATTAATTGAAGTCGAAGCTTCGGAAATTTGCTGGGCCTGGTGTTCGGAAGCCTGGGCCAGGTGCATCGCCGTGGCCTGGGTTTCCTGCACGGCGGCGGCAACCTGGCCGGCGGTGAGGTTGATGGTCGCCACCAGGTCGCGCAGTTGGTCCACCGAGTAGTTGATGGAGTCGGCGATGGTGCCGGTGAAGTCCTCGGTGACCGAGGCCGTGACGGTCAGGTCGCCGTCGGCCAGGTCTTCGATTTCATCCAGCAGCCGCATGATCGCGTTCTGGTTGCGCTCGTTCTTTTCCGCGGTTTCGTGGAGCTGGCGGTTGGTCTCGCGGACCATCACCAGCCCGATCAGGATGATCGACATCAGCGCCATCAGCCCCAGCACATAACCGCCAATGGTGTTGACGGAGCGCCCACCGGCGAGGTTTTCGAAGGCCGTGGCCAGGTGCGAAGCCTCGTCGAGCAGGGTCTGCGACAGGTTGAAGATGTTGCCGGCCGACTCGCGGACCTTGAACAGCTCCGGCGAGGTCTCGAGGATTTCATCCACCGAGCCCGAGACGAATTCGAACAGCTCGCTGATTTCACTCAGGCGTGCCCGGGCATCGCGGTCCTGGACCTGGGAGATTTTCAAGGCCGGATCACCTTGCAACATGCCATTGAGCACCTGGCCAAAACGCGCTGCGTCGCGACCAAAGGTGTCAGCCGCCTGGCTGGCGTTTTCGTCCCCCGCCAGCACGGTATTCACCGCGCCGAGAATCCGTTCGGCCAGCAGCGACTGGCGCTGGGCCATCGCCACCTGGGCAGCCGGCGCGCCACGTTGCAGCAGGATCTCGACGACTTTTTCGTACTCGACCTGCAACTGCGGCACGGTTTCGGCCAGGGTGGCTGCCACCTGATGCAGCGACAGCACGGTCTGCTCGCTGGAGAGGATGGCATCGGTGTTCTTGAGCAGGCGCTCCCAATCCAGCTGCACGGCGCGCATCTGCGGACGCAGGGTGGCGGGCGCAGGCGGCAGGCCGGTCACCGGGTCGCCCTGTTTCAGGTAACCCCAGCGCTGGGCGAAATCATTGCGCGCATCGCTGAGCAGCTTGAACGCCGCGGGCTTGCCGGCGGCCGCCTCGGTGGCGTTCTTGGCGATGCGCTGGGACAGCACCCGCAGCTCACCGGCATGGCCGATGTACTGTTTGTCATAGGTGGATTGAGTGTTGAGGTAAGCGAAGTTGGCGAACAGCAGCATGATGAAGACGATCAGCGCGACGAACAGCACGATGATCTGCGAACGACTGCGCGACGCTTCCAGTGGCTTGCCTGTTTTTGCTTTGATCATCGGTTCTCGCCTGTACTGCCCAATCCAACTTACGGCTGTTCCTGGGGCAACTGCTTTACTCACCTGTCAGACCGAGTCGCCTCCTTCGCGAGCAAGCCCGCTCCCACATTTGATCTATGGCGCTCACACAATTTGAGTTCACGGCAGATCCATGTGGGAGCGGGCTTGCTCGCGAAGAGGCCAGCCCATTCACCCAATATTTCTTGTCAAATCGCCACATCCATGAACCCCGGAGACCGCGCCAGGGCAAACGGGCTGAACACCTGCCACTCGCGCTCGCCGCCAAACCGGCCCTTGACGAAGGCTGCTTCCGGGCCGTCGTGGTCGTCCACCAGCGTCGGTTCCAGGCTGTCCTGGGCAAAGTGCTGCAGCCCAAGGACCTCGTCCACCAGCAACCCGGCGAACACTTCGTCGTGGTCCACCACCAGCACGCGCCGCTGCTTGCGTACGGTCGACAGTTCATGGCCGAAGAAGCCGCACAAGTCCATCAATGGCAACAAGCGCCCGCGCAGGTTAGCCACACCACGTACCCACGGCTTGACCCCGGGCAAGTGCGTGTGACGTGGCTCGTGCAGCACTTCGCTGACTTCGCCCATCGGCGCCACGTACCAGTGCTCGCCCAAGCGAAAACCGATGCCGCTCCAACCGGCGCGGTGGGTCGGCTGGGAGGGCAGGTCCGCCCCCAGCAGCCGGCAACGCCGGTCGATCTGCAACAGCAGTTCGAAGGCCGTCAGGGACTGGCTCATGGCCGCGCCGTCAACCCGCCAATACTTTGTTCAGGGTCGCGATCAGGGTTTCTTCGTCCACCGGCTTGGTCAGGTAGTCCTTTGCGCCCTGGCGCGTCCCCCAGACCTTGTCGGTGTCCTGGTCCTTGGTGGTGATGATGATCACCGGGATATGGCCGGTGTCCGGGTCCTTGGTCAACTGGCGCGTGGCCTGGAAGCCGTTGAGGCCGGGCATGACGATGTCCATCAGCACCGCATCGGGTTTTTCCTGGCGGGCCAGGGCCACGCCATCGGCGCCGTTCTCGGCCTTCAGAACCTCGTGGCCGTGCTTTTCCAGCATGCCGGTCAGTTTGTACATTTCAGTCGGCGAATCATCGACGATCAGAACTCGTGCCATGGTGTTCCCCATTTTTCTTGTTGACCCCGGGCCCGTTGGCCGAGTGTCATTAATGTGCCTGGTGCGGCTGGACAGCGGCAAAGCCCGGGACATGGGCCTGTATCGCCCCCAGCAGTTCTTCCTTGCTGAACGGCTTGGTCAAAAACTGATCGGAACCGACGATGCGCCCCTTGGCCTTGTCGAACAACCCGTCCCGGGACGACAGCATGATCACCGGCGTGGCCTTGAACGCGCTGTTGTTCTTGATCAGGGCACAGGTCTGGTAGCCATCGAGGCGCGGCATCATGATGTCGACAAAAATGATGCCCGGATGATGGTCGGCGATCTTGGCCAGGGCATCGAAACCGTCGATAGCCGTGATCACCTCGCAGCCCACGTTGCGCAGCAAGGTTTCGGCGGTGCGGCGGATGGTCTTCGAGTCGTCGATGACCATGACCTTCAAGGCGCTGGGTTGCTGCTGCGTGAGATGCTCTGCCATTGCCACTGCGGACCGATTTTTAACGCGTAAGTGTGAACGACAGCGCAAACCCTTGATGTTCAAGGCCCGCACGTCACATGGCAGCCTTTTTAGCACAGTCTCCATCGCCGATCTATCGGCCGCTCGGCGCGGTGGTTTTTCCTTGACCGCCAATCTTCCGGGCGCCACTCTGACGCCACTTTTTCGCACCAATATGTGCCCATCACATTTCGAGGAACCAAGCCATGAGCGTACGCGTCGGCATTGTCATGGACCCTATCGCCAGCATTTCCTATAAAAAGGATAGCTCGCTGGCCATGCTGCTGGCCGCTCAGAAGCGCGGCTGGGAACTGTTCTACATGGAACAGCGCGACCTCTACCAGGCCGAAGGCCAGGCGCGAGCGCGGATGAAACCGCTGAAAGTCTTCGCCAACCCCGAGAAGTGGTTTGAGCTGGGCACCGAGAGCGACGCGCTGCTCAGCGACCTGGACGTGATCCTGATGCGCAAGGATCCGCCGTTCGACATGGAGTTCGTGTACTCCACCTACCTGCTGGAACAGGCTGAAAACGCTGGCGTGCTGGTGGTCAACAAGCCCCAGAGCCTGCGCGACTGCAACGAAAAGCTGTTCGCCACGCTGTTCCCGCAATGCACGCCGCCGACCATCGTCAGCCGTCGCCCGGACGTGTTGCGCGCATTTGCCGACCATCACGGCGACGTGATCCTCAAGCCCCTGGACGGCATGGGCGGTTCCTCGATCTTCCGGCACACCGCCGGCCACCCGAACCTGTCGGTGATCCTGGAAACCCTGACCCTGCACGGCCAGCAACAGATCATGATCCAGGGCTACCTGCCGGCCATCGTCGATGGTGACAAACGCATCCTGATGATCGACGGCGAACCGGTGGACTATTGCCTGGCGCGCATTCCGGCAGCCGGCGAAACCCGCGGCAACCTGGCGGCCGGCGGCCGTGGCGAGGCGCGCCCGTTGACCGAGAAGGACCGCTGGATCGCCGCCCAGGTCGGCCCGACCTTGCGTGAAAAAGGCTTGCTGTTCGTGGGCCTGGACGTGATCGGCGAGCACCTGACGGAAATCAACGTCACCAGCCCGACCTGCATTCGCGAGATCGACAACGCCTTTGGCACGGACATCGGCGGCATGTTGATGGATGCCATCGATCAGAAGCTCAAGGCTCGTTGATCCAGATCTGCTGAAGGAAACCCACATTGCGTTATCATGCCCGGCCTGAAAAAAACGCGATGTTGGTTTCCTTGTCATGACACTTCCGTCCGATCTGCCCCAAGAGCTCGCCCATCGTGGCGTGCGCCCGGCTGATCGCCTCGGTTTTACCCTGTTCCTGGCGGCATTGATCCATCTGGCCTTGCTGCTGGGCGTCGGTTTTGCCACGGTCGAGCCCAAGCAGATCAGCCAGACCCTGGAAATTACCCTGGCCACCTTCAAGAGCGAGGCCAAGCCCGAGAAGGCCGATTTCCTTGCCCAGGAAAACCAGCAAGGCAGCGGCACCCTGGAAAAAAAGGCGACCCCCAAGACCACCGAAATCGCGCCGTTCCAGGACAGCACGGTACAGAAAGTCACCCCGCCACCGGCGGCCAAGCCCGAAGTACGGGAAACGGCGCCCAAGGCAGCCGTGACCACCGTGGCGCCGAAGCCGAAAAAAGCCCCGGTCAAGGAAGAGGTCAAGCCCGATCCCAAGCCCCAGGCCCCGGTGCCCACCTTCGACAGCTCCCAGCTGTCCAGCGATATCGCCAGTCTGGAAGCCGAACTGGCCCAGGAGCAACAGCTCTACGCCAAGCGCCCGCGCATCCACCGCCTGAGCGCCGCCTCGACCATGCGCGACAAGGGTGCCTGGTACAAGGACGAGTGGCGCAAGAAGGTCGAGCGCATCGGCAACCTCAACTACCCCGACGAAGCGCGGCGCAAACAGATCTACGGCAACCTGCGGCTCATGGTCTCGATCAACCGCGACGGCTCGTTGTATGAAGTGCTGGTGCTCGAATCCTCCGGCCAACCGCTGCTGGACCAGGCAGCCCAGCGCATCGTGCGCCTGGCCGCACCGTTCGCACCGTTTACCGGGGACCTGTCGGACATCGACCGGCTGGAAATCATCCGCACCTGGAAGTTCGCCCGGGGTGATCGGCTTTCCAGTAACTGAGCTGCATCAGTGGTGGACATGGCGCCTGAACCCGCGGCTGATCTACTGTGGGAGCGGGCTTGCTCGCGAAGACGGCGGCCCTGCCACAAGAGATCCGTCGGATGTACTGGCCCCTTCGCGAGCAAGCCCGCTCCCACATTTGACTGGTGTCTCCTTCCAGATCGAGGCATTTCCTGCACATCCCCAGCTTGTCAGTTCGGCCCTGCGCCGCCACACTAGCGCGTATGAAAAACGTCAGCCCCACCTACCTCAAGCATCACTTCCTGATTGCCATGCCGCACATGGCCGATCCGAACTTTGCCCACACCTTGACCTACATCGTCGAGCACACGGCCAATGGGGCCATGGGGCTGGTGGTCAATCGGCCGCAGGAGCTGAACCTGGCGGACATTCTTGAGCAGTTGCGGCCCGAGGTGGAACCGCCACTTTTGTGCCAGCACGTGCCGATTTTCATTGGTGGCCCGGTGCAAACCGATCGCGGTTTCGTGCTCCATCCGTCGGGCCCCAAATTCCAGGCCACGGTGGACCTGGACGGTTTATCGCTGTCCACCTCCCAGGACGTGCTGTTCGCCATCGCCGATGGCGTCGGCCCGGCGAAAAGCCTGATCGCCCTCGGCTATGCCGGCTGGGAGCCCGGGCAACTGGAAGCCGAACTGGCGGATAACGCCTGGCTGACCTGCCCGTTCGACGCCGACATCCTGTTCAATACCAGCAGCGAACTGCGCCTGGAAGCGGCGGCCAGCCGGTTGGGAGTCAACCTCAGCCTGCTCACCAGCCAGGCAGGACACGCCTGATGGCCCTGCGCTTGCTGCTGGGCTTCGATTACGGCACCAAACAGATCGGCGTAGCGGTCGGCCAGGTCATTACCGGCCAGGCCCGCGAGTTGTGCACCTTGAAGGCGCAGAATGGCGTGCCGGACTGGAACCAGGTCGAAGCGCTGATCAAGGAGTGGAAACCCGATGCCGTGGTGGTCGGCCTGCCGCTGAACATGGACGGCACGCCCAGCGATATGTGCCTGCGCGCGGAAAAATTCGCCCGCCGGCTCAACGGCCGCTACAACCTGCCCTTCTATACCCATGACGAGCGCCTGACCACCTTCGAGGCCAAGGGCGAGCGCCTGGTGCGCGGCGGACAGAAAGGCAGTTACCGCGACAACCCGGTGGACGCCATCGCCGCCGCCCTGCTGCTGCAAGGCTGGCTCGACGCCAACGCCGCCCTGTTCGAAACCTGATTTTTTGAAAGCGCCGCCAAGGCGCTTTCTTTTAGCGATAAACCGAGTCACGAACACCGACCCGGAAACTGAAGGAGCCAGCATGAGCCTGCCCAATCCTGCCGAACTGATCAGCCAGATGGCGATTCGTCTCACGGCACACCTGGAACAACGCGGCATCAGCGAACCGCGTTACATCGGCATTCGCACCGGTGGCGTCTGGGTCGCCCAGGCCTTGCTCGAAGCACTGGGCAGCCAATCGCCGCTGGGCACCCTGGACGTGTCCTTCTACCGTGACGACTTCAGCCAGAACGGCCTGCACCCGCAGGTACGCCCCTCGGCGCTGCCGTTCGAGATCGAAGGCCAGCACCTGGTGCTGATCGACGACGTGCTGATGAGCGGCCGGACCATCCGCGCCGCCATGAACGAACTGTTCGACTACGGTCGCCCGGCCAGCGTGACGTTGGTGTGCCTGCTGGACCTGGACGCCGCCGAGCTGCCGATCCGACCGAACGTGGTCGGCGCGACGCTGACGCTGGCCGCCCACGAGCGGGTCAAGCTCTCCGGGCCGTCGCCGCTGCAACTCGAACTGCAAGACCTTGCCCTTTAACTGCCCTTGTAAGAGTCCATCGCGATGACGCCTCTCGAAACCAAGCGCCCGCTGCAGCTCAACGATCAGGGCCAGCTGCGGCACTTCCTGTCCCTCGACGGCCTGCGCCGCGAGCTGCTGACGGAAATCCTCGACACCGCCGACTCGTTCCTCGAAGTCGGCGCCCGGGCGGTGAAAAAAGTCCCGTTGCTGCGCGGCAAGACCGTGTGCAACGTGTTCTTCGAAAACTCCACCCGCACCCGCACCACCTTCGAACTGGCAGCCCAGCGGTTGTCGGCGGACGTGATCACCCTCAACGTGTCCACGTCCTCGGCGAGCAAGGGCGAAACCCTGCTCGACACCCTGCGCAACCTTGAAGCCATGGCCGCCGACATGTTCGTCGTGCGCCACGGTGATTCGGGCGCGGCGCACTTCATTGCCGAACATGTCTGCCCGCAAGTGGCGATCATCAACGGTGGCGACGGCCGTCACGCGCACCCGACCCAGGGCATGCTCGACATGCTGACCATCCGTCGGCACAAGGGCAGCTTCGAGAACCTGTCCGTAGCGATCGTCGGTGACATCCTGCACTCGCGGGTGGCCCGCTCGAACATGCTGGCTCTCAAGACCCTCGGTTGCCCGGACATCCGCGTGATCGCGCCGAAAACCCTGCTGCCCATCGGCGTCGAGCAATACGGCGTGAAGGTCTACACCGACATGACCGAAGGCCTCAAGGATGTGGACGTGGTGATCATGCTGCGCCTGCAACGCGAGCGCATGACCGGCGGCCTGCTGCCCAGCGAAGGCGAGTTCTACCGCCTGTTCGGCCTGACCACGGCGCGCCTGGCCGGGGCCAAGCCGGACGCCATCGTCATGCACCCGGGGCCGATCAACCGCGGCGTGGAGATCGAGTCGGCGGTGGCCGACGGGCCGCACTCGGTGATCCTCAACCAGGTGACGTACGGCATCGCCATCCGCATGGCCGTGCTGTCCATGGCCATGAGCGGACAAACGGCCCAGCGCCAATTCGACCAGGAGAACGCCCAGTGAAGCTCAGCATTCTCGGCGCACGCGTGATCGATCCAGCCAGCGGCCTGGATCAAGTGACTGACATTCATATCGATGCCTGCAAGATCGTCGCCCTTGGCGCGGCGCCGACAGGTTTCGTCGCCGCCGAAATCCTCGGCGCCCAAGGCCTGGTGGCCGCGCCCGGCCTGGTGGACCTCAACGTTGCCCTGCGCGAACCGGGCTACAGCCGCAAAGGCAGCATCATCAGCGAAACCCGCGCCGCCGCTGCCGGTGGCGTGACCAGCCTGTGCTGCCCGCCGCAGACCAAACCGGTGCTGGACACCTCGGCCGTGGCCGAACTGATCCTCGACCGCGCCCGTGAAGCCGGCAACACCAAGGTCTTCCCGGTCGGGGCCCTGAGCAAAGGCCTGGAAGGCGAACAACTGGCCGAGCTCATCGCCCTGCGTGACGCCGGCTGCGTGGCGTTCGGCAATGGCCTGAACAGTTTCCGCAACACCCGTACCCTGTGCCGCGCCCTGGAATACGCGGCGACTTTCGGCCTGACGGTGATCTTCAACTCCCAGGATCACGACCTGGCCGAAGGTGGCCTCGCCCATGAAGGCCCGACCGCCAGCTTCCTCGGCCTGCCGGGCATCCCGGAAACCGCCGAGACCGTGGCCCTGGCTCGGGACCTGCTGTTGGTGGAACAAAGCGGCGTGCGCGCCCACTTCAGCCAACTGACCAGTGCCCGAGGCGCTGCATTGATCGCCCAGGCCCAGGCCCGCGGCTTGCCGGTGACCGCCGACGTCGCGCTGTACCAGTTGATCCTTACCGACGAAGCGCTGATCGACTTCAACAGCGTGTACCACGTCCAGCCGCCGCTGCGCACCCGCGCCGACCGCGATGGCCTGCGCGAGGCCGTGAAGTCTGGCGTGATCTCGGCCATCTCGAGCCATCACCAACCCCACGAGCGCGATGCCAAGCTGGCTCCGTTCGGCGCCACCGAACCGGGCATCAGCAGCGTCGAACTGCTGCTGCCGCTGGCCCTGACGCTGGTGGAAGACGGTTTGCTGGATTTGCCGACCTTGCTGGCGCGCCTGAGCGCCGGCCCGGCCCAGGCGCTGCAACTGCCGGCGGGGAAACTCGCGGTGGGCGCCGCGGCGGACCTGGTGCTGTTCGACCCCGCCGCGTCAACCGTGGCCGGTGAAGCCTGGCGCTCCAAGGGCGACAACTGCCCGTTCCTCGGCCACAGCCTGCCGGGCGTGGTGCGTTATACGCTGATGGATGGGCGCATCACTCACCAGGCCTGAAAAACCGCGTCGCCTGCTTCGCGAGCAAGCCCGCTCCCACACTTGGTCCGAGGTGCTCACAATAATGTGCTCACCGACGATCCCTGTGGGAGCGGGCTTGCTCGCGAATGCAGGCGACTCGATCTGCCTGTCTTAGTGAAAAGCCCCACGCTTCTGCGCATTCCGAATCGACACCTGATCATTCAGCGTCCAGAAGTCATACAGCACCCCAAGGAAAAACACCCCACCGGTCAGCAGGTAGAGGATCCCGCTGAGCCACTTGCCCTGATACATCCGGTGTACGCCCAGCACCCCCAGGAACGTCAGCAGAATCCAAGCCACGCTGTACTCGATGGGCCCGGGGGTGAAACGCAGGTCCGCTTCGCGGTCCATGGCCGGGATCAGGAACAGGTCGATCAACCAACCGATGCCCAGCAGGCCGAAGGTGAAAAACCAGATCGTGCCCGTGACCGGCTTGCCGTAATAGAAACGGTGAGCGCCGGTAAAACCGAAAATCCACAGCAGATACCCGATGACTTTGCTGTGGGTATCGCGGATTGCGTCCTGCTGATAGCTGTTCATGAATGCCTCTTTTGCCTCGATAGAAAAATTTGTTCTGACTTTTTGTGACTTTTTTGTGTCTCGCCGACAAGCGGTCCTGGACGACTCGGACCGAGGAAACGCCCGTGGTACCGGGCTTCTGTCGGACAATCAAGTCAAATTGCCGCAGTGGTGCAGGGTTTACGCTGGGTTTCGGATCGACAAACGGCCTCGGAATGGCAAAAAAAGCTGTTATAAAGTTGCGCGCTAACCTTTATGAGCCCTGCCTAATGCGTCCATTTTTCAAGACATGGCTAACCATTTGCCTATTATTGCCACTGGCCGCCCACGCCACCAATCGTGAGCAACGTCTTCCCAACGTCAACGGCTACACCCCGAAATCCCATGTTTCTGCTCCTTCGAGCAAGAACAAGCAGGGCGTCCAGCGCGTGAGCACCGCCCACAGTCGCCTGGTGCCACCCATGGCGACCAAGACGACCAGCAACGTGCTGAGCCGCGCCGTGAATGTGCTCGGCACACCTTATCGTTGGGGCGGCAGCAGCCCAAGTAAAGGTTTCGATTGCAGTGGCTTGGTGAAATACGCGTTCAACGACGCCACTTTCGACCTGCCGCGCACCTCCAACGCCATGGCTGCCGGTCATGGCGAGAAAGTCGAGCGCAAGGACCTCAAGCCCGGCGACCTGATTTTCTTCAAGCTCAAGAGCCGCCGCGTCAACCACGTGGCCATCTACCTGGGCAACGACCGTTTCATCCACGCCCCGCGCCGTGGCAAGTCGGTGACCATCGACACGCTGAACAAGCCGTACTGGAACACCCATTACGTGGTCGCCAAGCGAGTGCTGCCGAAAGAACCTGGGGCGATGCGCGTGGTTCAGCGCTGAGCTGAAAAGCTCGCATGGCCCTTGTGGCGAGGGAGCTTGCTCCCGCTGGGCTGCGCAGCCCCAAACCAGACGCCACCGTCACCCAGACAGCCCCAGGCAGCCGCCTTCAGGGCCGCTCCGCGCCCCAGCGGGAGCAAGCTCCCTCGCCACAAAAGCGATACTGCCTCCTGCCCTAGAAATTATCCGGCGTACGCGCCCGCTCCCGGGCATGTTCGCGGCTGATCAGCCCCTTGTTCACCAAATCCTTCAAACACATGTCCAGCGTCTGCATCCCCAGCGAGCCGCCGGTCTGGATGGATGAGTACATCTGCGCCACCTTGTCTTCCCGGATCAGGTTCCGAATGGCCGAGGTCCCCAGCATGATTTCATGGGCCGCGACCCGGCCGCCGCCGATCTTCTTGATCAGCGTCTGGGAAATCACCGCTTGCAACGACTCCGACAACATCGAGCGAACCATCGACTTCTCGTCGCCGGGGAACACGTCCACCACCCGGTCGATGGTCTTGGCCGCCGACGTGGTGTGCAGGGTGCCGAACACCAGGTGCCCGGTTTCGGCGGCGGTCAGCGCCAGGCGGATGGTTTCCAGGTCGCGCATCTCGCCCACCAGGATCACGTCCGGGTCCTCCCGCAAGGCTGAACGCAAGGCCGTGGAGAAGCCTTGGGTGTCGCGGTGCACCTCGCGCTGGTTGATCAGGCATTTGCGCGGTTCGTGAACGAATTCGATAGGGTCTTCGATGGTGAGGATGTGATGGTGCTTGTGGCTGTTGAGGTGGTCGATCATGGCCGCCAGGGTGGTGGACTTGCCTGAGCCGGTCGGCCCGGTCACCAGCACCAGCCCGCGCGGCGCCTCGGTGATTTTGCGAAACACTTCGCCCATCCCCAGGTCTTCCATGGTCAGGACTTTCGACGGAATGGTCCGGAACACCGCCCCCGCCCCGCGATTCTGGTTGAAGGCGTTGACCCGAAACCGCGCGACGCCCGGCACGTCGAAGGAAAAGTCGGTTTCCAGAAACTTTTCGTAATCCACCCGTTGCCGGTCGTTCATGATGTCGTAGATCAATTCATGGACCTGCTTGTGGTCCAGCGCCGGCAGGTTGATCCGCCGTACGTCACCATCCACGCGGATCATCGGCGGCAGCCCGGCGGACAGGTGCAGGTCCGACGCCCCCTGTTTGGCGCTGAAGGCCAGCAGTTCAGTGATATCCATAGCGCTCCTCAATTCCAGTAGAATGCCGCGAACCTCACCGCTGGCGCTTCTTTATGTCCACGATAGCAGACAACATTGCTCAGGTTAGTTCGCGTATCCGCACGGCGGAGCAGACCGCCCAACGTGTCGAAGGCAGCGTCCAACTGCTGGCCGTGAGCAAGACCAAGCCCGCCCAGGCCCTGCGTGAAGCCTATGCCGCCGGCCTGCGGGACTTCGGCGAGAACTACCTGCAAGAAGCCTTGGGCAAACAGGCCGAATTGACCGACCTGCCCTTGATCTGGCACTTCATCGGCCCCATTCAATCGAACAAGACGCGTGCTATCGCCGAACACTTCGATTGGGTGCATTCCGTGGATCGCTTGAAAATTGCACAGCGCCTGTCCGAGCAGCGCCCGGCCGAATTGCCGCCGCTGAACATCTGCATCCAGGTCAATGTCAGCGGTGAAGCCAGCAAATCCGGCTGCACCCCGGCCGACCTGCCCGCCCTCGCCAATGCCATCAGCGCATTGCCGCGCCTGAAGCTGCGTGGGCTGATGGCGATTCCCGAACCCACCGATGACCGCACCGCCCAGGATGCGGCCTTCGCCGCCGTTCAACGCCTGCAAGCCAGCCTGGCACTGCCGCTGGACACACTTTCCATGGGCATGAGCCACGACCTTGAGTCGGCCATTGCCCAAGGCGCCACCTGGGTGCGCATCGGCACTGCCCTGTTTGGCGCCCGCGACTACGGTCACTCCTGAACCATGGCCGACTCATCTCTTTATAAGGACCTGTCATGAGCAACACGCGTATTGCTTTCATCGGCGCCGGCAACATGGCCGCCAGCCTGATCGGCGGCCTGCGGGCCAAGGGTCTGGACGCTTCTCTGATCCGCGCCAGCGATCCAGGTGAAGAGACCCGCTCCCGAGTCAGCGCCGAGCACGGCATCGAGACCTTTGCCGACAACGCCCAGGCCATCGACGGCGCGGACGTCATCGTGCTGGCGGTCAAGCCGCAAGCGATGAAAACCGTCTGCGAGGCGCTGCGCCCAAGCCTCAAGCCCCATCAACTGGTGGTGTCGATTGCAGCGGGTATCACCTGCGCCAGCATGAACAACTGGCTCGGCGAGCAGCCGATCGTACGCTGCATGCCCAACACCCCGGCGCTGCTGCGCCAGGGTGTCAGCGGCCTGTTCGCTACCGAACAGGTGAGCGCCGAACAACGCCAGCAGGCCGAAACGCTGCTGTCGGCCGTGGGCCTGGCCCTGTGGCTGGACACCGAACAGCAATTGGACGCCGTCACCGCCGTCTCCGGCTCGGGCCCGGCGTACTTCTTCCTGCTGATCGAAGCCATGACCGCCGCTGGCGAGAAGCTTGGCCTGAGCCGGGAAACCGCCGCCCAGTTGACCTTGCAGACCGCCCTCGGTGCCGCGCACATGGCGGTGTCCAGCGACGTCGATGCGGCCGAGCTGCGCCGCCGCGTGACTTCGCCGGCCGGCACCACAGAAGCGGCCATCAAATCGTTCCAGGCCGGGGGCTTCGAAGCCCTGGTGGAAAAAGCACTCGGCGCCGCCGCGCACCGCTCGGCCGAAATGGCCGAACAACTGGGCCAATAAGGAGCCATTCATGATTGGATTGAACACTGCAGCGGTCTACGTGCTGCAAACCCTCGGCAGCCTGTACCTGCTGATCGTGCTGCTGCGCTTCGTGCTGCAACTGGTGCGCGCCAACTTCTACAACCCGTTGTGCCAGTTCATCGTCAAGGCCACCCAGCCGCTGCTCAAGCCGCTGCGCCGGATCATCCCGAGCCTGTTCGGCCTGGACATGTCGTCGCTGGTCCTGGCGATCCTGGTGCAATTGGCATTGATGGCCCTGACCTTGCTGCTGACCTACGGCACCACCGGCAACCCGCTGCAACTGCTGATCTGGTCGATCATTGGCGTGACCGCGCTGTTCCTGAAGATTTTCTTCTTCGCCATGATCATCAGCGTGATCCTGTCGTGGGTTGCGCCGGGCAGCCATAACCCGGGTGCCGAACTGGTGAACCAGATCTGCGAGCCGGCCCTGGCACCGTTCCGCCGCATCGTGCCGAACCTGGGTGGCCTGGACATCTCGCCGATCCTGGCGTTCATGGTGCTCAAGCTGATCGACATGCTGGTGATCAATAACCTGGCGGCAATGACCATGATGCCGGAGATCCTGCGGTTGCTGATCTAAAGCACGCTGCAACTTTTCCTGTGGCGAGGGAGCTTGCTCCCGCTGGGC